>JAEYUG010000103.1 GCA_023432805.1 Bacteroidota bacterium
CCCCCCCCCCCCCCCCCGCCCCCCCCGCCCCCCCCCCGTCTTCTCATCCAGCGGAAGCTTCCGCCGGCTGCACCGTGATCAGAAGGTGTAACGGATGCCGACCTGCATCTGCCAGCGCGATGCGAGATCGTCGTACTGGAAGGGATCCTTCTTGTCCTTGTAACTGAACAGCGGCGTGCCTGCGGGCAGTGCAACGCCGTTGGGACCAAGGGTGTTCTGCGCGGCCGCGAGTCCTTCGAACCGGATGAGCAGGTCGCGGTTGTTGGGTACGGACTGAATGCGGTTCCACTCGCCGTTGAAGAAATTGAGCACGTTCAGGATGTCGAGCGTGATCTCGAGCTTGTTCGACATGACGAGGGGATTCGGGATCTCCTGGGCGATGCGCAGATCGAAGCGGCCCCACCACGGCTCGCGGGCGCCGTAGCGCTCGGCGATCTTTCCGCGCACGGTGCTCAGATACTCGTCGCGCGAGATGTACGAATCGAGTGCGTCGTAGTCGGTCTCGGGTGCGCGGGTTGTGTTCGAACCGTTCACGCGCACGAGCGCGATGTCGTTGCGGTCGTTCGGCACGTAGATCAGATCGTTCTCGACCTGGCCGTCGGCGTTCAGATCGCCGTCGTACACGTACGAGAACGGCGAACCGGAGCGGCCTTCATAGAAGATCGACACGGTGGTCGCCCAATGCGTCGCGTACTCGAAACGGTACGAGGCCGAGGTGATCATGCGGTGCGGGATGTCGAAGAGCGACCGCGTGAGCGGCAGTTCGTTGGGACTGTCGGGCGTATGGTTGAAGCGCCAGTTGGACACGGCCTGGCTCGACAGACCGCTGTTCTGATCCTTCGCCTCGCTATAGGTGTAAGCGACCGCCGCCATGAATCCGTTCTCGAACTGCTTCTGCAGCTGCCCGCTCACGTTCCACGCATAGCCCTCGCTCGTGTTCTCGAGCAGGATCACGTTCGTGAAGGGTCCGCGCGAGAACGTGCCGACCTGCGTGCCCGGTGTGGTCGTCCGTCCGCTGAAGGTGCCGTACACGCCGCGTCCGCCCGGCAGCACGTTGCCGAAGGATGTCGTGGCCATGCGGTCGCCGAGGTTGATGTCGCGGTAGTAGATGTCGTTGAGCGTCTTGGTGTAGATGCCCTCGAGCGTGCCGACGAGTCCCCAGGGAAGCTTCTGGTCGACAGCGAGATTGAAGCGCGCCGTCTGCGGCATCATGAAGTCGTCGGCGGTGATGTTGATCTCGGTGGCCGTGCCCGCGCGGCTGAGGAAGGCGGGATCGCGGGGATCGAGGTTCGGATCGAAGCGCACGGTGTCGTTCGTGCGCGTGCGCAGATCGAGACGTGCGAACTCGACGCCGGTGTTCGAGAACTGGTTCGAGATCCACACGAAGGGAACGCGGCCGGTGAAGAGGCCGGCGCCGCCGCGCACCTGGGTCGAGCGGTCGCCGAACACATCCCAGTTGAAGCCGACGCGCGGCGAGATCATGTACTGCGTCGCGGGCACCTTGTCGGTGCGCAGGCCGTAGGTGGCACCGGGATTCGCCTGGGCCTTCGCGGTCGACGCGTTGTAGCGCGCGGTGTCGGCCGTGATGTTGTAGGCGGGATTGTCGTTGATCATCGGCATGTCGAGACGCAGACCGATGGTCGTCTTGAAGTTCTTCGTGATGGACCATTCATCCTGCGCGTACACGCCGAGCTGTGCGGCGCCGAAGCTGGCCATGAACATGGGATCGATGCCGGGACGCGCGAAGCTGTACTGCAGGCGCGAGGCCACGCCGCGCTCGAGATCGGCGACGCTGTTGAAGCTGTACGTGCCGTAGTAGTCGCGGATGAACAGGTTGCCGAACGAGAAGAACTCGTTCTGCGTGCCGACCGTGAACACGTGGTCGCCCATGTAGTAGGTGAAGTTGTCGGTGATCTCGAACACGTCCTGATCGAGCTTGTTGGCGATCGAGAAGTTCTCTGCACCGGCGTTGAGCGTCACGCCCGCCACGGTCAGGTTCACCGTCGGGAAGGGCTTGCCGAAGAACTCGCGGTAGTCGCGGATGCGCGTGTAGCCGACGATGAGCTCGTTCGACATGTTCGCGGCGAAGGTGCTCGACAGCTGCAGCACCGTCGAGTTCACATTGTTGTGGAAACGGTAGTTGCGGTTGCCGAACAGGAAGCTCGTGGCCGAGGGACGATAGATGTCGTCGTACGCATCCACGAAATTGTGCCGCAGGGTGAGCTTGTGATTGCCGGCGAGGTTCCAGTCCACGCGCGCGAAGAGCTTGGTGCTGGGACGCTCGGCATCGTAGCCGTTGAACGATCCCGGATCGTAGCCGTACTTGTTGATGAGAATCGACTGCATCGTCTCGGCGGTGGTGCGCACGAGATTCGGATCAGTGCCCTGCGTGAGGGCGAGGTTCGCGTAGGGCTGCGTGCGGCCGGTCTGCTCGGCGTTGACGAAGAAGAAGAGCTGGTTCTCGATGATGGGTCCGCCCACGCGGAATCCCGCCTGATACTCGCTGAAGTTCGCGAACGGCGTCTTGATGAGCGTGTCGCGGAACGAGCCCGCCGTGCCGTTCGACAGCCAGCGCGTCGAGTTCAGATCACCGATCATGCCTTCGGAGCGCATGAAGTAGTAGGCCGATCCCTCGACCTTGTTCGTGCCGCTGCGGGTGATGGCGTTGATGCCGCCGCCCGAGAAGCGCCCCTGCCGCACGTCGTAGGGTGCGACTACGACCTGGAACTCCTGCAGCGCGTCGAGGCTGATGGGATTCGTGTTGGCCTGTCCGCCGGGCGTGCCCGACGATCCGAGACCGAACAGGTCGTTGTACTGCGTACCGTCGATCTGGATGTTGTTGTAACGGCCGTTGCGTCCGGCAATCGAGTTGCCGCTGACCTGCGGCGAGAACTTCGAGAAGTCCTGGAAGCTGCGCGAGATGGTCGGGAAGCGCTCGATCTGTGCGGTCGAGACGCTCTGCGCCGCACCGGTGCGCGCGGCGCTGAAAATGCCGCTGCGGTCGCCGGTGACTTCGACGGCGCCGAGTTCGACCGCGCCGGTCGACATGGTCACGTCGAGACGGAAGTTCTCGCCGAGGGCGAGATGCGCGACCTCGCGGGTCTGCTTCTCAAAGCCGACGTAGCTGAACGTGACGCGCCAGGGACCGCCGACGCGCAGGTTCGAGAGGTCGTACTTGCCGTTCTCGCGCGAACTCGTGCCGTAGTTCGTGCCCGACGGCACATGCACCGCGATGATGTTCGCACCGGGCAGCGTCTGCCCGCTCTCGTCGCGAACCGTGCCGTTGATCGCCGCCGTGGTCACGCCCTGCGCAAACGCGCGCGTGCCCATGCACAGCAATGCAGCAGCGAACAAGAATCCGATCGATCTTGTCACACTGGGTCTCATGAAGACTCCGAAATGGAAGTATGAAGGGGGAATGGAAAAGGTGAGGTGCAGAAATCGAAGCGCAAGAAAACCAATTCACCCCGATACTTGCAACCGGATTTTTGACCGCATGAAAATCTGACTCTTTTTTTGCCGTACCCTGACGCAGGGCGCTTCGCTCCCATGGAATTTCAGGGGATACCGACGTCCGAACACGCAGCAGGGCGGCCCGTCGGCCGCCCTGTCGCATGTCGCCGCATGGGGGAAGCCCCCGCTCATTCCATCGGGATGTGCACGAGCTCGATCGGATTGTACTCGAGGAGTTCGGTGATGCGGTGGATCTTGTATGGCTTCGCGTAGAAGACGCGGCGGATGCCGGTGTTCATGATCGTCTTCAGACAGTGGTAGCAGGGACTGGCCGACACGTAGATGTCCGCACCGTCGATCGCGGTGCCGTGCTTGGCGGCCTGCGCGATCGCGTTGATCTCCGCATGGATCGTGCGGAAGCAGTTCGACTCCTCCTCGCCGTCGGGATTGCGCGAGACGTAGACCAGGCAGCCGACGTCGGTGCAGTGGGGATGTCCCGCCGGCGAACCGTTGTATCCCGTGGCGATGATGTTCTTGTCCTTGACGATCACCGCGCCGATGCGTGCGCGCGTGCAGGTCGCGCGGTCGGCGACGAGCATGGCGATCTTCATGAAGTACTGGTCCCAGCTGTAGCGTGCGTCCATGGCTTCTCCGTGTCGTGTGAATGCGCCGAATATATCGGATTTCTCCGTGCCTTTCGAGGAGGCTTCCGCTGGTCGTACATTTGAACATCCATCCAACACCGTGGAGAGCCATGCCCGCCCGCCTGTTCGTTCTCGACACCAATGTCATCCTGCATGACAGTTCCTGCATCACCCAGTTCGCTGAACACGACATCGTCGTGCCCATCGCCGTGCTCGAAGAGCTCGACCACTTCAAGAAGGGCAACGAGATTCTGAACTTCCATGCGCGTGAGTTCGCGCGGGCGCTCGATACGCTCAGCGGCGACAAGCTGTTTCACGGCGGCGTGCGCATCGGGGTGAAGAAGGGCAAGATCTCGATACGCCTGGACGACGAGTTTCATGCGGATCTGCGCTTGAGCTTCGCACGCGAGAATCCGGATCATCGGATCCTGAACTGCGCGTACTGGCTGGCGAAGAAGTATCCCCGGCGCGAGGTGATTCTCGTCTCGAAGGATGTGAATCTGCGCATGAAGGCGAAGGCGGTCGGCCTGCGGGCGCAGGACTACCGCACCGACCGGGTGAAGGACATCGACACGCTCTATACGGGACGACGGGTGCTGGAGAACGTCGACGAGACGCTGATCGACCGGCTCTACCGCGTGCCCTTCGAACTGCCCGCCGGCGAGATCGACGCGGCCGAGACGTTCACGGCCAACGAGTATCTGATTCTACGCAACGGTCGCAAGTCCGCGCTCGCCACCTACGATCCCGCCCAGCAGCTCGTGCGCAAGGTCGACAAGGTCAATGCCTACGGCATCACGCCGCGCAACAGCGAGCAGACCTTCGCGCTGCATGCGCTGATGAACCCCGACATCCCGCTCGTGACGATGACCGGCAAGGCAGGCACGGGCAAGACGCTGCTGGCGCTCGCGGCGGCGCTCGAGAAGAAGCGCAACTACCGGCAGATCTATCTCGCGCGGCCCGTCGTGCCGCTCAGCAACAAGGATCTCGGCTACCTGCCCGGCGACATCCAGAGCAAGCTCGATCCCTACATGCAGCCGCTCTTCGACAATCTCGGCGTGATCCAGAACCAGTTTCCGGAGTCGGACGTCAAGCACCGCCGCATCCGCGAGCTGCTGCAGGAGGAGAAGCTCGTGATCTCGCCGCTCGCCTACATCCGCGGACGCAGCCTGGTCAACATCTACTTCATCGTCGACGAGGCGCAGAACCTGACGCCGCACGAGATCAAGACGATCATCACGCGCGCAGGCGAGGGCACGAAGTTCGTGTTCACCGGCGACATCCATCAGATCGACCATCCCTACCTCGACACGCAATCGAACGGGCTCTCGCTGCTCATCGACAAGATGAAGGGCCAGCGGCTCTACGCGCATGTGAACCTCGAGAAGGGCGAGCGGTCGGAGCTCGCCGATCTCGCGAGCGATCTGCTGTAGGATGCAGCACACACGGGAGATCCCATGACCCCGCCAACGAAGTCCGAACGATCCGCCGCCGTGCACGAGGTGCTCGATGCGCTGCGCGCGATGGGAAGCGAACGGAACCGTGCGGGCATGTCCCGTTTCGGCATCACCACCGACCGGGCCTTCGGCGTGTCGGTCACGGCGCTGCGCGCGTTCGCACGCGGAATCGGCCGGGATCAGCAGCTGGCAGAGGATCTCTGGCGCACGGGCTGGCACGAGGCGCAGATGCTTGCGACGATCATCGGCGATCACCGGCAGGTGACGCGGGCCACGGCCGAGGCGTGGGTGCGGGACCTCGATTCATGGGATGTCTGCGACGGGGCCTGCAACAACCTGTTCCGCCGCACGCCCTTTGCGCATGAGCTGGTCGAGGACTGGGTGCATCGCGACGAGGAGTTCGTGCGGCGTGCGGGTTTTGCGATGATCGCGGTGCTGGCCACGCACGACAAGACGGCCGACGACGCCGTCTTCGCAGGCTGGCTCGAGCATGTCGCGGCGGCGGCCGACGACGCACGCAACTTCGTGAAGAAGGCCGTCAGCTGGGCCCTGCGCGAAATCGGAGGCAGGAGTCCCCTGTTGCGCACAGAAGCCGAGCGCTGCGCCCGCGCGCTTGCCGCGCGCACGGAGGCTTCCGCCCGGTGGATCGGCCGTGACGCCCTCCGCGAGTTCGCCCGCAAACCCCTCCCCTCCTGATCGCAGTGATGCAATAATCCTTGAAAATTCAGAATGCACCTCTGAATTTTCAAGGATTATTCTGAAGCCGGGAGGGGATCAGGGAAGGAGGATGAGGGTGCGGGTGGTGGTGTGGCCGGGGGTGCGGACGACGGCCATGTAGGTGCCGGAAGGCAGTGCGTGGAACTGCAGACGCAGCGGGGTCTCTCCCGCAGGCAGCACGCCGTCGTGGATGTCGAGCACGCGGCGACCGAGCAGGTCATGCAGGGTGATGGTCACCTGCTCCGCCTGCATCAGCGAGACGGGCAGCACGGCGGGTGCGGTTCTGTGCAGGGGATGCGGCCTCGATCCATCGACTCGGACTGCGTGCGGGATCGGCGCATCGGCGGCTTCCGCATGGAGCGGGGTTCCATAGGTGATATCGCCGACACGTGCGTACACGAGTTCCTTTTCGAGTTCCCTCATTTCAGTCAGTGGCGCCGACAGGGTGTAGCGCGCAAGACCGACACCTTCCAGGTACTCCCACGTCTCATGAACATCGCGGATGACGCGAGCGTCATTCCATGTCTGGAGCGTCAGCGTTGTGAACTCCGTGCCGAAACGGGTGCTTCTCTCGCGCGACATCACGACCGAATACTCCCCCACCGTGCCTGCTGCCGCAGCCGCGTGCAGGATGACGCGTTCTTCCTCGGATGAGGGAGCGAACACTCCCAGCGTGTCTTCGCGGAGATACCTGGGATGGCCAAAGAACGTGCCTTTCAACTCATAGTAGGGTTGATCGGGAGACCCCGTCGGGCCAGTGCTGCGCACCACCTCCGTGTATGGAAGCCAGTCGGGTTCACGAAACCACTTGTACCGACCCCGGTAGTGCCATTCGTTGCCGACGGCGAGCGGAAACCAGCGCGTGTCGACGGGTCCCCAATTGTACGACCGCTGCCCGATGCATGCGGCACTGAGCTGGAGCGTGACCTTTTCTCCGGGAAGCACGGCCGTGATGACCCCGAATCTATCGGCGATCGTGAAGGTGTCGACGACGGTGTCGCGCGGTACGACGACGCTGAACGCGCGTGCGGTCACATCGAACAGCGTCGTGTCGAAACGCCGCGTCACGCGGGCGAGTCGCATGGCGACAAGGGAATCCACTCGCGAGATGCGCGTGATGACGCGCTCGTGCAACGTGATCGTATCGCCCGCGGGCGGATCGGCCGGACAGCTCTCGATCGTGCGCATGCACCCGCCAACTGCGGGCACATACACCTGGATCGTCGCGCGATCCGTGCGCCGCACGTATTGCACATTCGACTGTGCGAACAGGTCGTGCCAGTCGTAGCAGGCGACGTTCGGTCGGAGCGAGTCAAGCTCCCGTTCGCCGAACGGTTGCGATGGCGATTGGATGGTCACCGTCAGTGACGTATCGCGCTGTTGCTGTGATGTGTGCCAGACGGCGCGGTAGCGCAGGAGCGTCCCCGCCTCCAGAGGATGGGTGAAGGGCTGCGCATTGACTGCACCTGCGAACAGGAGTCCTGCGAATACGAGCAAGCGGCGAGAGATCATCACACCTCCGACAATGGTTCAACCGTATTGCGGATAATACACCCTGATATCCTGAATATCAACCCGTACAGGTCTCTCCCCTGCGATGCATCGCCACCGAAACGTTGTGTCAGCGGATCCGAATCTTGCGACCGAGGCTGAGGATGGTGGTTTCGGTCAGACCGTTGGCGCGACAGAGGCGCGAGACGGTCGTGTTGTAGCGCCGTGCGATCGAGCCGAGCGTGTCGCCGCGCCGCACCACATGCACCGAGCGTCCCGTGCCCTCCCGCGCCGCACGCAGCGTCGGTTCACGACGCGCATCGACATCGAGCACGGGTTCGGCTGCCCCGACCTCGACCAGCAGCGGCGAGCGCACTGCGGCGCTGTCGCTGCGCCGGGTTCCGCGTGCGAAGCTGAAGAGCCAGTTGTAGAGCGTGTCCTCTGTGAACACGCGCGCGAGGTCGGCATGTCCGTACTTCGGATAGAGCGTGAGCGTGACGTCGGCCCGCGGCGCACACGCCGCGATGGCATCGAAGATCCTGACGGATTCGCGGAAGGGCACCGCGCGGTCGCGCTTGCCGTGCTGGATCCACAGACTCGTCGTGCCGAGGTTGCAGGCGTCATCGACCTTGCCGCCGCCGCAGAGAGCGACCGCCGCGGCGACCTTGTCGGGATACTTGCCCACGAAATGCAGCGTGCCGTAACCGCCGAGACTCATGCCCGTGACGTACACGCGCGTGGTGTCGACATTGTAGTGCCGCACGACGTAGTCCAGTACCGAAAGCACCCGATCGGGCTGCCAGCTGGAGCGCCGGGTCACCTGCGGCGCCACGACGATGGCCGGCACGCGCCTCCCCCGCTCGATGGCGTCGATCACCCCGTAGCGGCGGACACGCTTGAGATTGCTGCCCGACAGACTGCGTCCGTGCAGAAAGATGATCACGGGAAGCTTCCCGCCCGCGGTTGCCGTGTCGGGCACGTGCAGGAGAAACGGGTAGTCAGCCCCCTTGTGGATTTCCCTGATGACGGGTTTCTGCGCCGATGCGCGTACCGCGGGAAGAAGCAGTGCGACGAGCAGCGGCAGGAGCCACGGCCACCGGATCGGTGGCGGAGGTGATGATGCGGAAGCCGAGAATGGCGCGACCGCGGGATGCGATGTATGCTCGATCATGGAAGACGATGGGGGATGATTCGAAGAGATGTCCGGTCCGTTTTCTGACGAGTACCTCGCCTGTCAGTGCGTCGACGACATAGACGATTCCGGAAACATCGGAAAAAAAGACGTAGGGATTGCCATCCTCGTCGTGGAATCCTGCGGGCGAGGACCATGAGTACCTGTTCATCTGGATGCTGAACAGCTCGTGTCCGGTTCGCGCATCGATGGCGACACATTCCCCCCGTGCGAATTCATCGGTGCGCGAAAATATCGCGTAGACGATTGTCCGTCCCTCGTGTCTGACGATGAGCGGCGTTGCCAGCACGCCGCCGCTGTTGGTACGTCCCCCGAGCGGTTCGCTGCGGCAGATCCTGCTCACGCGCCAGATCTCGCGTCCCGTCGCCGCATCGAGCTTGCGCAGGTGCGCCTCGCCGACGGGTCCCGTCAAATCGACTTCGCTGGCGGTGTAGAGGCTATACCTGCCGGGGGACTCCTCGTCGACGACGATCGTCGCATCTGTGTCGTCGCCGTTGTCCACGCTCCACACCGGCGTCATCGTGCGCAGGTCCACGCAAAGCACCGTGCCGCTGTTGTCGGCGACGAATCCCATGTCCGCGATCACCGCCATGCTCGACTCGATGCCCTGCTTCGCCATGCCGGGTCGGGCATAGCGCATACGCATCGCTCCCCGCACCTTCAGGTCCTCACCGATCGTGAACCGGTGCACGAGGCCGCTCTCCGCCGCCCAGAACACGGTACCGGAGCGCTCGTCGACGATCGCATTGCCGTCGAAGGCGCCCCAGCGCCGATGGCTGAAGGCATCGTTGCCGGCGATGTGCAACAGCTCCTGACGCGTGAACATGTCGAACACGCGTGCTCCGAAGCGGTCGGTGTAGGGGATGCCCTGCCCAACGTAGAGCAGACCGTTTTTCCTGGGATCGACCGACACGGTGCCCTTGATCGGATTGCCGAGATGCAGATGCTCCCGCGTCGGTGCTCCCGTCGCGGCGTCGAGAAAGTACACGTTGCCGGAGAGCGAGCCGATGACCAGCTCCATGGCATCATCATTGTCGACGAAGGCGCGATCGCGGATGCCGAGGCGCAGCTTCTGTTCGCGGTTCCAGTGGATGAGCAGGGGCTGCCCGGTCCACCCCGCCCCGCCACCCCAGCGGTCCGGTTCGTCACCACGAGCGGAAGCTGCCGTATTGAAGCGCCAGTCGAGCACGACGTCGACGGGACGTCCCGTCACATGGCCGAGGGAGGCACGATCCCGCCGGTGTCCCCCGCGGAAGCAGAAGATGCTGAGCGTGTCGCGGGCATAGCTGCTTCCGAATCCTTCGAACCCGTGCTCCGCATCGGGAGCATCCGTGGAAGCCTTGATATCGTATCTGAATCCCTCAGAAAGGCCGGGCACAGGCATGAACACCGGCGCAGCAGCGTGCTCCGCACTCGACGCTGCTTCGATCGGCCTTGTGTGCTCCCGTGAGACCGGTTCTCCACGCATGCCGCGTGAGCATCCAGACAATGCTCCCATGAGGAGCAGCAGGCATAGTGCTCCCATGTCACCCCGCCTGCGCATGTGTGAATGCGCAGCTTCATTTCCGATTTCGATGTTGATCATGTTCCTCGCCATCCTGCATCTACCATTGCAGCATGTATAGCGGCAGCTTCCCCCGGGTGCTGAGAAGTGAGGGGGAGGCGGGTGGCTGTCTGACGCGGTGTGGCTGTCTTCCTCCATCCCCCAATAACGCAACAGCCCGGGTGCGGACCCGGGCTGTCGTGTACTGCGATCGGAGGGAGATCAGCGCGAGGTGATCTTCCCGGCCTTGAGTTCGTCGACGACACGCTGTGCCTTGTAGATCGCGCGCAGGGCCTCGATGATGCCGGCCGAGTGCACCGAGACGGTGCGGTTGGCCTTGTCTTCGGCGAAGATGAAGTCGCCGGGCAGGCTCTCGATGTTGCCGTCGAACACGAGGCCGACGACTTCCTTGTTCTTGTTGACGATCGGACTGCCGCTGTTACCGCCGATGATGTCGTTGGTCGACGCCATGTTGTACGGCGTGGAGAGGTTGAAGTCCGCAGGATGGTTTTTCCAACGCTCGGGCAGTTCCCAGTTCTCGTCGCCGGGATTCGAGTAGTGACGGTCGTACATGCCGTAGAACGTCGTGACCGCAGGCGCCTTTGTGCCGTTGTATTCAAAGCCCTTGACCACGCCATCGGCGAGACGCATGGTGAAGGTCGCATCAGGCGGAATCGAGGTGCCGTACACGTCGAACATGGCGCGGCCGAGCAGCGTGGCGTTGACCTGATCGCGGGCGGAGACTTCCATCTGCACTGCATTGGCCTTGTCGATGCGGGGCTTGGCCATGCGCATGATTGCGATGATCGGATCCTGCGACTGCGCGAGCGCCTCACCACCAGCGGTGAGCTTCGCATACACGATCGAGTCCTTCAGCGAGGTCCCCGCCACGAGACGGCGTGCGGCCTGTTCGGGGGTTTCGCCACGGAGAGCGAAGGTGACGATGGGATCGTTTGCACCGAGGTAGTCGCGCATCAGCATGAGCTGCTTTGCAAGTGCGAGCACTTCCATGGCGGGATCGATCGCGACGAAGCGTTCCATCGCGCGTTTTGCGGCTTCGGCAGCACGACCCTGATACTGGCGACCGCGGTCGGCCTCGGGCTTTGCCATTTCGTCATGATAGGCGATCAGACGATACGCCGCGCTCATCGAACTGGCGGCACCGACGCCCATCATGCGGAGGCCGAACATGTCGGCAGCCACGGCGCGCAGGCGTGTGCGGCTTTCGGCGATCTCGTCCCATACATGACCGTACTTCGCCTTCAGTACCGGCTTCGCCTCGACGGCGGCGCGGAACTGCGTATCGAAGGCCTTGCGGCGCTGCATGAGTTCATCGTCGCGCAGACCGGCGAGACGACCGTTGTAGGCCTTCTGGCTGTTGGCGATGCCGAGGATCTGGGTGACCATTTCCTCGCGCCGGGCGGGATTCTGGTCGGCATAGGTATGCAACACCTCGGCGCGGTCGTTGAGCACGCGTGCGGTGTAGGGGTAGGCGATGTCACGGTTGAATTCGAGCTGTACCGCCGTATTCAGTCGGCTCGTGCTGCCGGGATTGCCGACGACGAACACCGGTTCGCCGTCCTTCGCACCCGCCGCACTCCACTTGTAGTAGTGCTTCGGCTTGAGCGGCTCGCCGTTGTCGTCATAGACACGAACGAACGAGCAATCCAGAGAGTATCGGGGATACGTGAAGTTGTCCCACTCGCCGCCGTAGTGGCCCATGGCAAGTTCCGGTGCGAACACGAGGCGCACGTCATTGTAGCGCTTGAACAGATAGAGCGAATACTTGCCGCCGTTGTAGAGCGTGACGACCTGCGCGCGCAGCTTCGTCTCGGCCTCGGCCGCCTTCTGGATCTCGTCGATCACCTTTCCCCGGGCGGCGATCTTCTCTTCGTCGGTGCCGGCGGCATCCATCGCGCCATGCACCTTCGCGGTCACATCGCGGATCTCGATGAGCTGCTCGACGAACAGATCCGGCACCTTGCGCTCATCGGCGAGCGTCGGTGCATAGAAGCCTGTCTCCAGCAGTTTTTCACCGGGACGCTGCACGGCGACCACGTTGCCGCGTGCGCAGTGGTGGTTGGTCATCACGAGTCCGTCTGCGCTCACAAACGAGGCCGAGCACCAGGTCGCGTACTTGAGCGAGGCCTGACGGACATCGTCGAGCCATGCCTGATCCGGCCGGAAGCCATAGGTTTCCTGGAAATAGTCGAGAGGGGGATTCTCGAAGGTCCACATGCGTCCGCCGTCGAAGCGGCCGGCGGGAATCTGTTCGATGCGCGCCTTGCGTGCGTCGTCGTACGACGACGTGTTCGTCTTCGTCGAAGCGCAGCCGCCGAGCACGGCGGCGAAGATCACCAGGACGGCGATGCGCGTCAGATGGAGGCGATTCATGATCATGGAGTGTCTCATCTAGTTGAAAATGGGGGGATGCTCTGGTACGGTCCGATCTCGAAGATACGGATTTTCCATTGCACTTCGCGCGCGCGACCGGCAGGTGCGGAGGCGTCAACGACCGATCCTGGGACTTGCGCGGGAAAATGGCCGTTCGTACCTTTCGTTAGACATACAACCAACTTCCCGTAAAAATGGTACAAGGAGGCATTTCCATGACGTCCGTGATTCCCCGGCGCTGCCTGCATCTGGACATGGACACGTTCTTCGTGTCGGTCGAGCGCTTGCTTGATCCGGCCCTCAACGGCAGGCCGGTGATCGTGGGGGGAAGTCCCTTCCAGCGCGGCGTGGTGGCGGGTTGCTCGCGGGAGGTACGCGCGTTCGGCGTGCACTCGGGCATGGCGCTGAGCGCGGCCTACGAACGATGTCCCCGTGCCATCTTTCTCCCCCCGAATCATGCGCACTACGCCGAATACTCCGAGCGCGTGGCCGAGTTGCTGGCCGATGCCGCACCCGTGCTCGAGAAGGCGTCCATCGACGAATTTTATCTCGACATCAGCGGCTGCGAGCGGGCACTGGGCCGCGAGGAGGCGTGGAGCGCACAGCTCAAGCGCACGATCACCGGTGAACTCCACCTGCCGCTCACCTACGGCATCGCACGCAACAAGCTCGTGGCAAAGGTGGCCACGACCGTCGGGAAACGTACCGGAGACACGCGCGTGCCCGACGGATGCGAGGAGCCCTTCCTCGCGCCGCATCCCATCCGCATTCTTCCGGGTGTGGGCGAGGTGCTCGAGCGGGAACTGGTCGACCTGAACATGCTGCGCATCGGCGACATCACCCTGCTCTCCGAACGCACCTTCGTGCGCATGTACGGCAAGTCGGGCCGCACACTGCACGAACACGCGCGCGGCATCGATCACTCCCCGATCGTACCGTACCGACGGCGCAAGTCCGTCGGCTCCGAACACACCTTCGAAGAGGACGTGCTCGAGCCGCGCATCCTGCTGGCCACCTACAAGCGCATCGCGGCACGGGTGGGGCGTGATCTGCGCGCGCACCGATTCCTGACGCGGACCGTGACCATCAAGCTGCGCTATGCGGACTTCGTAACCGTGACCCGGACCCTGCACTGCGAGTACACGAATGCCGATCACGTGCTCCATGCCCTGGCCGAGCGCGCGTTCCGCGATCTGCACACACGGCGTGTGCGTGTGCGTCTGGTTGGCATCAGCACGTCGGACTTCATCGACGACTACGAGCAACTCTTTCTCTTCTCCGAGGAGGAGCAGAAGTACGATCGATTGTATGAGGGGCTGGATCTGATCCGGGACCGTTTCGGTCGCGACGCGATCACCTACGCCAGTGTGCTGGAGGAACGGCAGAGTCGCCAGGGATTCGTGCACGCTGCGTGACTGCGTGCAGCAGGAGGGGAAAAGAAAACCGCATCGCGGTGCGATGCGGTCGATGCATATGCAGAGGACCCGAGGGTCTGAGATCTAGGGTTTCTTCGTTGCTGCCTTTTTCGGAGCGGCGGCCTTCTTCGGTGCAGCAACCTTCTTCGGTGCAGCGGCCTTCTTCGGAGCGGCGACCTTCGGTGCAGCAGCCTTCTTCGGAGCGGCGACCTTCTTCGGTGCAACGGCCTTCTTCGGTGCAGCAGCCTTCGGTGCAACGGCCTTCTTCGGTGCAGCAGCCTTCGGTGCAGCGGCCTTCTTCGGTGCGGCAGCCTTCTTTGGTGCGGCCGCTTTCTTTTGTGCGGCCGCTTTAGGTGCTGCCGCCTTCTTCGGCGCAGCGGGTTTGGCCGCCGGTGCCTTTGTTGTCTTTGCCATGTGTGCCTCCATGATAGGTGAGTGATGATGAATGAGTGTCGCGGACTTCCCGCGGACATCTTTCCGAAATTACGTGAGACGCTGTTTTATTTCCCGACTGCACACAATAACTTGTCCGCCATATCCCTCCTCAACGCCGTATGCGCGAACCGAGTTCTTGCGCCGCCAGGTGTTCATCCGTGCTTGCGTAATGCCATTGTGTAATCAACGTGCAACATACAAAAAACGTGAGACGAGATCACGAATATCTTTCTCTCTCCGAACAAATTTTTCATCACGCATGACCTTTCGAGCCTCGCTGCATTTTGATCATCATCGCATCGTGCATGCACGATGCGCACCACGTGCATTGCTGCTCACCGCACTCGCATGGTGCACCATGTTCTCGTCGTCGCTGCACGCGCAGGAACGCGTGTCGATAGATCGTGTGGCACTGCGACCACAGGTCGGTGCGCGTGCAGGACTCATGCTCAACCAGCATCGCGCGTCGTTCACTGCGCTGCCAGGAGTGGACAACTGCTGCGGAGGATTCGAGCAGGGAACGGGAGCGGGAATCTGGGGCGGCATCGCATACCGGATTCCAGTGGATGCAGCATGGGCGCTCGAGTTCGGACTCGCATATGCCGATCACTCCGCGACACTCGAACGCGAGCAGGGCATTGGTCCTGTACTCACACCGGGTGGTCCCGTCGACGCGATCGTCAGACATTCCATCGCGGGCACGATCACAACAGTCGGCTTCGAGCCGCTGCTCGTATGGTCGCCGATCACCGGAGCCCCGCTGCGCGTGATCGTGGGTCCCTCAGCCGGATTCTACCTGAGCAATACGTTCGACCAGAAGGAGGAACTCGTCTCTCCGACGGGGACGCGTTTCAGCGACGGCCGCACGGTTCGCAACGAAGTCTCGGGCGACATGCCGGGGGCATCCTCGTTCGCACTCGCGCTCGTCGCAGGTCTCCGGATGCCACTGGCCCTCTCCCCTTCACTGACCGCCGAACCAGAGCTCTCCCTGCGTCTGGCCGCTTCGTCGGTGGGCGAAGCGTCGTGGTACGCCCACGGTCTGCGGGCCGGTCTGGGTCTCATGTACACGATACCGGAGCCGCCGCCACCACCACCGCCGCCGCCACCACCGCC
>JAEYUG010000015.1 GCA_023432805.1 Bacteroidota bacterium
GACCGAGGGGGATGCTGACCCACGCAGACCGAGGGGTATGTTGACCCACGCAGACCGATGAGTATGCCAGCCTCGCCCGAAGCTACTCGGAGATCCCTCCCGGCTCACCCGGACTTCGCAGAAATCCTTCCAGCATTTCCCGCGTCAGCTTGGTGGGATGCCCTGTCCACAGAACCACGCTCTTGGGTGAGAGCACGAAGGTGCGGGGGATGGCCCAGACGCCGAAGACCTTGTGCGTGGAACCCTGCTCGGTGTCGACGGCCACGGCCGTGCGGAGGTCGTGCTTCTCGAGAAAGGGTTCGACGGTACGACGTGTTTCCTGGGTGATGGCAACGAACTGGTAGCGGTCGGAGAACGCGTCGGCGAGTTCGTTGATATGCGGAAATGCCGCAATACAGGGCTTGCACCACGTCGACCAGAACTCCAGCACCACCGGCCTGCCATGGAGCGCCTCGCCCCCTTCCGGCGCGTCCTTCACCCATGCCCCCACGAATATGCCCTTCGCCGTGTCGCCCGCCAGCAATGTTCGGGGTTTTTGCTCTTGACCGTGCGCCGTTGTTACGACGATCAAGAGCAGAAACGGTATCACCCAGTGATACATGGAAAAAATGGAATCATGGATAGATGGAAGGATGGAACCGTCCGTGCTCAATGTACATCGCGCTGTGCTTGTCTCTTTCCATTCTTCCATTTTCCATCTTTCCAATCTTCCATAATTCAGCCCCGGGTGAGGGGCTTGTACTTGATCCGATGCGGACGGTCGGCTTCGATGCCGAGGCGCTGCTTGCGGTTTTCTTCGTAGAGCTTGTAGTTGCCGTCGAACCAGATCACCTGGCTGTCGCCTTCGAAGGCGAGGATGTGCGTGGCGACGCGGTCGAGGAACCAGCGATCGTGCGAAATCACCACTGCACAACCGGCAAAGGCCAGCAGTGCCTCCTCGAGGGCACGCAGGGTGTTGACGTCGAGATCGTTCGTCGGTTCATCGAGCAACAGCACGTTTGCGCCTTCCCGCAGCACCTTGGCCAGATGCACACGGTTGCGTTCGCCGCCCGACAACATGCCGACCTGCTTCTGCTGATCGCCTCCGCTGAAGTTGAAGCGCGCCACATAGCTGCGCGCGTTGACTTCACGGCTGCCGACCATGATCAGATCGTCGCCGCCGCTGATCTCCTCGTAGATGGTCTTCTCAGGGTCGAGGGGACGTGCCTGATCGACGTAGCCGAGTTTCACCGTCGAACCGATCGTGAAGGTGCCCGCGTCGGCGGCTTCCTGTCCCGTGATCATGCGGAACAACGTTGTCTTGCCCGCGCCGTTGGGACCGATCACACCGATGATGCCGCCCGGAGGCAGTGCGAATTCGAGATTCTCGTAGAGCAGGTTGTCGCCGTAGGCCTTCGAAACGCCCGAGGCCTCGATCACAACATCGCCGAGCCGGGGTCCGGCTGGAATGAAGATCTCCATCTCTTCGTTGCGCTTCTCCTGCTCCTCTTCGAGCATCTTCTCATAGGCCGCGATGCGTGCCTTGCTCTTGTCGTGGCGTCCCTTGGGATTGAGGCGCACCCACTCGAGCTCGCGTGCGAGCACCCGCTGGCGTTTCGATTCCTGCTTCTCCTCGACGCGCAGGCGTTCCTGCTTCTGTTCGAGCCACGACGAGTAATTGCCCTTGAAGGGGATGCCTTCGCCGCGGTCGAGCTCGAGAATCCACCCGGCCACATTGTCGAGGAAGTAGCGGTCGTGGGTCACGGCGATGACCGTGCCGGGATACTTCGAGAGGAACTGTTCGAGCCAGGCGACGCTCTCGGCGTCGAGGTGGTTCGTGGGTTCGTCGAGCAGCAGCACGTCGGGATTCTTCAGCAGCAGGCGGCAGAGCGCGACGCGGCGTCGCTCGCCACCCGAGAGAACTGCGATGGAGGTATCGCCCGGAGGACAGCGGAGCGCATCGGCGGCCATCTCGAGCTTGCTGTCGAGATCCCATGCGTCGAGGTGGTCGATCTGCTCCTGAAGCTCGGCCTGTCGTGCGAGCAGGGCGTCGAAGTCCGCGTCCGGTTCGGCGAACTGCGCATTCACCGCCTCGTACTCACGCACGATGTCGACCGTGGCCTGCACACCTTCCTCGATGATGTCGCGCACCGTCTTCGAGGGATCAAGTTCAGGTTCCTGCGGCAGGTACCCGAAGGTGATGCCCTTGTCGGCCGTGATCTCTCCGAGATAATCGTTGTCGAGGCCTGCGATGATCTTCAGCAGCGTGCTCTTGCCTGCGCCGTTGAGGCCCAGCACACCGATCTTCGCGCCATAGAAGAACGAGAGATAGATGTCCTTGAGAATGTACCGAGTCGGCGGGACGACCTTGCCCACGCCGATCATCGAAAAAATGATCTTGTTGTCGCTCATGATGCCATCATTAGTGAAAAAACCGGGACCCGGCAAGGTACGACAAAGCCATACGCTTCTCAAGACGGGCATGGGCACCGCACTTGACATTGTCCCTGAATCCCCGCTATTTATGAGGTCACCTCCATGAATACGTTCCGCGTGCGACGCACCCTCACCGCCAGCCTGATTCCGGTTCTCTGCCTTGCGACACTTCTCGTCGCGGTGCGGCCCGTGCATGCGCAGCGTTCGAGCATTGCCCTCCTCACCGCGCGCGTGCCCGCGCAACCCGGGGGCAGCTACGTGTCCGTCGTCACCACCCATCGCTCCATTGTCAACGGCATGGCCGTGCACGCCACTCCCCTCGGCATGCTCGTGTGGACGAGTCCCAGACCCTTTTCGCGCGACGAGCTGACCGCCAACACCACCTTCATCCGTGCCGGAGACATCCTCGCCATCCAATACGAGCGCGTCACCAGCGCGTGGACAGGCGTCCTTACCGGTGCCGCCATCGGTGCGGCCGGTCTGGCCCTTCCCATCGTTGTCGCGGGCCTCACCACCGGGTCCGACATCGGCATTCAGACGGGGGATGTGTTGCTCGCCGCTGCCGTGGGCGGCGTGGCCGGTGGCGTCGTGGGCGGCCTTCTCTCCGGGGGGAAGCGATCAGGCACGCTCGACATCGGTGCGAGCGCCGACCGTTTCGCCTCCGCGCTTGAAGACGTACGACCCCTCTGCATGTACGGCGTTTCCGCACCCGACGACGTCGTACGCGCCATGACCTCGCCATAGCTCACCGTCCGGGAGGACGGACGCCCTCGTCCGTCTTGGGAGGACGGACGCCCTCGTCCGTCGGCGAACGCAAATGAACTTGCCTTTGGTGCGCCGGCGCGATAGGTTCGCAACAGACATCCTCCACCCTCCCATACATGATTCCATGAAAGACAACAGCTATCTGCTCCCAGCGGGCATATTGGCACTGGGACTCATCATCGGCATTGCCATCTTCTCCTGGGCCTGGTCCGATGCACGCAGCTCCGATCAGACCATCACCGTGACCGGTTCAGCCAAGAAGGAGATCACCTCCGATCTCGGGATTCTGCACGGAACGATCGGCGTACAGGCGGCCACCCCGGATGCATCCTACCGGGCACTCGTCTCGCAACGTGCGATCCTGCTCGATTATCTCAAGGAGAAGGGGTTTCCCGCCGACAAGGTCAAGCTCTATCCCGTCACCAACTATCAGGTGCAGGAGTTCGATGAGAATGGCAGGCAGATCGGCATCAAGGGGTATGCCTACAATCAGCGTGTGGAAGTGCAGTCCGATGACGTGAAGCGCATCGAGAGCATGTCGCTCGACATCGCCTCCGTTGTCGAACAGGGCGTCTTCTTCACCGTGGATCCACCCGAATACCACTACACGAAACTCTCGGGTCTGAAGATCGAGATTCAGGCGGCTGCGGCGAAGGATGCGATGGTGCGTGCCGATCGCATCGCAGACGCCACCGACCGCTCGCTGGGTGCACTGCGCAATGCGCGCATGGGTGTGCTGCAAATCACCGCGAAGAATTCGAACGAAGTGTCGGATTACGGGGTCAACGACGTGAGCTCGATCGAGAAGGAAATCACCGCGGTGGTCAGCGCGTCGTTCCAGATCCGCTGACCATGTCGCATCGGTGAGAGACGGGTGTGACGGACGGGGGCGTCCGTCCTCCGATCATTCTTCGAGGGTCGAGATGTTTCCGGGATCCTGCCCGAGGGCGCGGGCCTTCAACACGCGGCGCATGATCTTGCCCGATCGCGTCTTCGGCAGTGCATCGACGATGTCGATGTGGTCGGGCTTCGCGATGGGTCCCATTTCATGCGCCACGTGCAGGCGCAGTTCCTCCTCCAGTCGATCGTGGCGTTCCACACCGGTCTTGAGAATCACGAAGGCGTGGATCGCATTGCCCTTCACCTCGTGCGGCAATCCGATCACCGCGGCTTCCGAGACGGCGGGATGGCTTACGAGCGCACTCTCGACTTCCGCAGTGCCGAGGCGGTACCCGGAGACCTTGATGACGTCATCCACCCGGCCGATCACCCAGTAGTACCCGTCTTCGTCGCGCCGGGCGGAGTCGCCGGTCAGATACATCCCCGCGAAGCGGCTCCAATACTGTGCGACGTAGCGGTCATCGTCCTTGTAAATCGTGCGCAGCATCGCCGGCCACGGTGTCTTGATAACGAGGAAGCCCTCTTCGTTCGGTCCCACCGGCAGGCCGTCTTCACCGACGATGTCCATGTCCACGCCAGGGAATGGTCTGGTGCCCGAGCCGGGCTTGAGCGGCATGCTGGGGATGGGGGTAATCATGAACATGCCCGTTTCGGTTTGCCACCACGTGTCCATGATCGGACAGCGGTCGCGGCCGATGACGCGATGGTACCAGCGCCAGGCCTCGGGATTGATCGGTTCGCCGACCGAACCGAGCAGGCGCAGGGTCGACAGGTCGTGCCGGTTGGGCCAGGCCTCGCCGAAGCGCATGAGTCCGCGAATCGCAGTCGGCGCCGTGTAGAGGATGTTGATACCGTAGCGTTCGATCATCTGCCACCAGCGGTTCGGGTAGGGAAAGGTGGGTGCGCCCTCGTACATGAACGAGGTGGTGCCGTTGAGCAGGGGACCATAGACGATATAACTGTGTCCCGTGATCCAGCCCGGATCTGCGGCGCACCAGTAGCGATCCTCTTCATGGATGTCGAAGACGTACTTGAGCGTCGTGTAGGTGCCGACCATGTATCCCCCATGCGTATGGAGGATGGCCTTGGGTTTGCCGGTGGTTCCTGAGGTGTAGAGGATGAAGAGCGGATCCTCGGCATCCATTTCCTCCATCGAGCAGGAATTGGAAGCGATGGGAAGCGCCATGAGTTCGTGGTACCACATGTCGCGGCCGGACTCCATGGTCACCTGTTCGCCGGTGCGACGGACGACGAGCACGCTTTCGACCGTGGCCGCGCGTTGCAGCGCCTCGTCGGCGATGGCCTTGAGCGGGACGAGCTTTCCGCGCTGCCAGGCACCATCGGCCACGATGAGCACCTTCGACTGGCTGTCTTCAAGGCGTTCGTGCAGGGCTTCCACCGAGAATCCCCCATACACCACCGAGTGAATCGCGCCGATGCGCGCGCAGGCGAGCATGCCGACGACAAGTTCCGGGATGCGGCCCATATAGAGCGTGACGCGGTCGCCCTTGCGCACACCGAGGCTCTTGAGCACGTTGGCGAACTTGCAGGTTTCGCGGCGCAGGGCGAAGTACGACAAGGAGCGGAATTCGCCGTTTTCCCCCTCCCAGATCAGCGCGAGCTTGTTACGGCGGGAGGTAGCGGCGTGGCGGTCGACGCAGTTGTAGACGATGTTCGTCTTCCCCCCGGTGAACCACTTGTAGAACGGCGGGTTGGACGCATCGAGCACCTGCTCCCATGGAGCGAACCAGTGCAGCTCGGCCGCGTGGCGTGCCCAGAATGCTTCGAGATCGGCCGAAGCCTCGGCTGCGAGTGCATCCCACGACGGGGCGTGTGCGTTGGCGATGATGGACGGGTCCGGATACTGGACCTCGCCGGAGAGCATCGGGGTGTCGCTCATGGGGCTTCCTCGGGATGTCGGGAGGTGGCACGGGGGTCGGCATACCGCGGGGACGGGGCCGAAGGGAATCGGCGATGTTGCGAAGATCGGCATTGAAATGCAAGCGCCGACATCCCAATTGCAGTCTGCAGATGCTGCGATGTACATGCAAGAACTGCAATTGTTGCAAGGAATTCATATTGTACGCGCCTGCGGGATGTGCTAGATTGTCCGACACTATGACCGACGCGACCGACATACTGCACAGCATAGAAAAGGCCGGCGATTGCATCATTCTGACGGATTCAGAAGGAAACATCACCTACGCCTCTCCGGCGATCGAGCAGATCGCGGGCTATACCCCCGAGGAACTAACCGGACGCAGTACCCGGGTGTTCAAATCGGATCGGAATCCCCCGGCACTCTATGCGGACATGTGGGCGACGATTCTCGAGCGCCGGACCTGGTCCGGACTGATTGAAAACCGTCGCAAGAATGGCGATGTGTATCTCGAGCAGTTGACGATCACGCCGCTGGTCAATGAGAAGGGTGAGATCACCCAGTATTATTGCAGGAAGGTTCTTGCCGACGGTGTGCAGCCGGTGGATCAGCTGCCGGGGTATCTTCAGCGGCAGCTTCCGATCGGGGGTGCGGGTCGCAGTGATTTCATGAGCCGTGTCTCGTACGAATTGCGCACGGCGTTGAATTCGATCCTCGGATTCACACAGATCCTCCATGAAGATCTGCGCAACGTCATCGATCCCATGCAGGACGAGTATTTCTCGGTCATCGCGCAGAGCGGGGCGCGCATCCAGCACATGATGGAAGATGCGCTGACGCTCACGCTGCTTGAAACCGCTGAATTCGCATTTCATTTCGAGCAGTTTGCCGTGGCGCCCGAGGTGCGGCGCATCCTCGCGAACATCTCGTTGCTGGTCACTGCGCATAATCTACGCATCATCAAGGTGATCGAAGACAACGGCGCGCTCGTATCCATGGACCGCCACTGTTTCGAGCAGATCATCACGAACCTCCTGGTCAACTCGATCAAGTTCACGCAGGAGGGCACGATCACGATCGGGCTGGAGACGCGATCGGGCGAGGTGGTCGTGACGGTGATCGACACGGGCATCGGCATCAGCGACACATTCAAACCCTTTGTCTTCGAGCCTTTCCGTCAGGAGGAGATCGGATATTCGCAAGAGCTCGAGGGAGCCGGACTGGGACTGGCGATCACAAAACGCATGACTGAGATCATGGCCGGGCGCATCACCTTCGAATCGACGAAGGGCGAGGGTTCGACCTTCACCGTTCGTTTCCCCATCATCGGATGGGAAAAAGACCGTCTGAACCGGTCCGCCTGACCTTTCCGCATCTCACCCGATTCTGTGATCGCTCTCGACTCCGTCGAGACATTGTGTAGCCGCGTTGTGCAGCCGCGCATGAGAATTCTTGCGCGGTCGCACCCCTGCGCGTAGATTGAATGTTCCACCACTCTCAGTATACCCGGAGTGCTTCATGAGCTCAATGCGGATGCTTCTGCAATCCCTGGCGGCCGTCCTCGTTCTTCTTTCCCCATTGCATGCCCAGATCGCAGCGGAGCCGCCCGACGGCGCAGACGCGCATGTACTGCGCATCTCGACGCGCACGATCGTCGTCGGGTTTGCAGACGGCGTCCCCACGCAGCGCAAGGCCGACATCCTCGCACATGAACCGCTGCTGGCACCGCTCACCGATGCGATGGTACTCGAAGCCCCCTCGTTCTTGCGCGGCCGTACCGTCCTGGCCGAACTGCGCGACGTCACGAGCACCGACGCGCTGCGCGACCTGCTCGACCGACTCGAGGCCTTTCCCGAAGTGCGCTATGCAAATCCCGCTCTGCTCTCGGGCGACGGCACGCTGCACGGAATCACCGACCGCCTCGTCGTCGCCCTGCGTGATGCGGGCGATCTGCCGGTGTTGAGGGAGGAAGCGGCGCGCGCCGGCGCGCGGATCGATGAGCCGTACCCGTTCCAACCGAACGTGCACATTCTGATTGCCGACAAGCATGCGCGGGGCGACGCGCGCGACCTTGCGGAAGCCTTCGCCGCATCGGGCCTCTTCGCATGGGCCGAACCGGACTATCTGCGCGTCATGCAGTCGCACGCCCCTCCCAACGATCCCTTCTACAACAACCAGTGGTCCCTCAAGAACACCGGCACCTACTTCGGCGGCACACCGGGCGCGGACATGAACGTCGAGAATGCATGGGCGGTGACGACCGGCGACACGACGATCCGTGTGGCGGTGCTCGATGTGGGAGTGGATCTCGTGCATCCGGATCTGGCGGCGAATCTGCTGCCGGGTTACGACGGGGCGGGACTCGGCAGCGGCGGTGCGCCATCGGGAGATGACGCACATGGCACGGCCTGTGCCGGCATCATCGCCGCCGTGGGCAACAACAGCATCGGCGTGGCGGGCGTGGCCTACACGAGCAGGATCGTGCCGGTGCGCATCGGGTACACGACGACCGGCAACATGATCGTGACGACCAACACCATCATCGCGGCCTGCATCGACTGGGCCTGGCAGCCGCTGTACGGCAAGGCCGATGTGCTCAGCAACTCCTGGGGAGGCGGCACGCCGGCGACCATCATCAACACGGCGATCGACAATGCCGTCACGCTGGGCCGCGGGGGACGCGGCGCGCTCGTGCTGTTCTCAAGCGGCAACAACAATACTGCGGTATCGTATCCCGCCTCATATGCATCGACGATCGCCGTGGGAGCGACCTCGATGTGCGACGAGCGGAAATCGCCGACCTCCTGCGACGGCGAAACCTGGGGCGGCAACTATGGAGCGAACCTCGACATTTCCGCACCCGGCGTGAAGATCTACACGACCGACATCTCCGACACGGCGGGCTACGCGATCGGGGATTACGTTCCGACCTTCAACGGCACGTCGAGCGCCTGTCCCAACGCTGCGGGTGTGGCTGCGCTGATCCTTTCGGTGAATCCCGATCTGCGCCACTCCGATGCGCGTCGGATTCTGGAGACGACCTGCGAGAAAGTCGGCGGGTACACGTACACCGCCAATGTACCGGGGCAGTCGAACGGCACGTGGTCGAACGATCTCGGCTACGGGCGGGTCAATGCTTTCGCCGCGGTGAACGCGGCTTCCGCATCGATACCCGTCGTGACGACCACGACGCCGACCGGGTACTCGTGCATCCATCCCGGCATGTCCCTGCCGATCGCATACGGTGTGACCGGCATCCTGAATCCCGGCAATGTGTTCTCCGTGCAGCTGTCGGACTCCACCGGCAGCTTCGCCGCACCGGTGACGATCGGCACGAAGATCGACACCGTGGCGGGCACGGTGATGTGCACGATTCCCGCGAACACGATTCCAGCCTCGGGGTATCGTCTGCGCATGACGACCGGCAATCCGGCGAGCGTCGGACCGAACAATGGCTTCGATCTCGTGATCGTGAACCTCCCGACCCGTTACGACATGACGGGTGGAGGCGCGTACTGCAACGGAACGAACGGTTCGGTGATCGGTCTGTCGGGTTCGCAACCGGGTGTGGAATATCAGCTCACGCTCGATGGTGTCGACGAGGGCGCACCGCAGCTTGGCACGGGTGCACCGCTGAGCTGGGGCGTCCGCCTGCTCGTCGGTGATTACAGCGTGACGGCCTACGATCCCGGCACGAC
Organism: Bacteroidota bacterium; assembly: GCA_023432805.1. Lineage (GTDB taxonomy): Bacteria > Bacteroidota > Ignavibacteria > SZUA-365 > SZUA-365 > JAEYUG01. The sequence continues at coordinate 9,658 of JAEYUG010000015.1, forward strand.
CTGCAGTGTGCAGATGAACGACACCCTCGAGGTGCTGATCAACCCGATTCCCACGGTCAATCAGGTTGCAGGGCAGGTGCTGTGCGCAGGGTCGTCGACGTCGGCGGTGACCTTCATCGGCGGCGTACCGGGAACGGTGTATCACTGGACCAACAGCGAACCGGGTATCGGACTCGCAGCGGTCGACAGAGGCGATATCGCATCCTTTACCGCGACGAACGCGGGCACGACGCCGCTTGTCGCAACGATCACCGTGACGCCCGTCTACACCTATGGGGGAGCGACCTGCACGGGAGCGCCCATCGCGTTCACGATCACCGTCAATCCCATGCCCGGCGTCACTCCCACGGCGGACCAGACCCTGTGCGGTGGTGCGGCGACCGGCGCGATCACGTTTACGGGTGCCGTACCCGGGACGAGTTTCGAGTGGACGAACTCGAACACCTCGATCGGACTCGGCGCGAGCGGCAGCGGCAGCATCGGATCGTTCACTGCTGTGAATGCGGGCACGACGCCCGTCACCGCCACAGTGATCGTGACACCGCGCTACACGAATGCGGGTGTGACCTGCACAGGGACGCCCGACACCCTCGAGCTTGTCGTCAATCCCACCCCCACTGTTGCGGCCGTCGCCAATCAGACCATCTGCGCGGGCAGCCTCAGCAGTGGTGTCACCTTTTCGGGAACCGTGGTCGGCACCGTGTTCAGCTGGACGAACTCGAATCCCTCGATCGGTCTGGCCGCATTCGGCACGGGAAACCTCCCCTCCTTCACCGCGGTGAATGCGGGCACGGTTCCGGTTTCTGCGACGATCACCGTGACGCCTGCATACACGAACGCCGGCGGCACCTGCATGGGCACGCCCATCACCTTCACGATCGGTGTCAATCCGATTCCCACGGTGAACGCAGTGGCCGATCAGGTCCTCTGCAGCGGAGAATCCACCACCGCCGTGACCTTCACCGGCAGCGTGCCGGGCACGGTGTTCACCTGGACGAATTCGAACACGAGCATCGGTCTGGTGGCCAGCAGCAGCGGCAACATCCTCTCCTTCCTCGCGGTCAACACAGGCAGCGTACCGGCGACGTCGACGATCACCGTAACCCCGACCTTCACCAGCGGCGGTGTGACCTGCAGCGGCACGCCGATCATCTTCACGTACACGGTCAATCCGATGCCATCGGTGAACATGATCACGAACAAGGCACTGTGCGACGGCAATGCGACGCTTCCGATCGTGTTCAGCGGTACCGCAACGGGAGCGGTGTACACGTGGACGAACTCGCATCCCTCGATCGGACTGGCTGCGGCCGGCACGGGTGACATCCCATCCTTCACCGCGATGAATGCCGACACGGTGTCGGTGACGGCCACGATCACCGTGACGCCACGCTTCACCGCGTCGGGTGTGACGTGCACGGGCACGCCGGTGACATTCACGATCACGGTGCATCCGCTGCCGGCGGCGGTGATCACGCCGATCACGTCGACGACGATCTGTCTCGGAGACCGGGCGACGCTCGAGGCGACGGGCGGCGCGGGCTACACGTGGCAGTGGTACTACGAGGGTCGCGCGCAGGTGAACGAGCGCGGGCAGCGGATCACGACCCCGCGCGCCGGGACGTACACGGTGCTGGTGACCACACCGAACGGGTGTTCGCGGATGAGCGCTCCCGTCACGATCGTGGTGCAGCCGGCCCCGAATGCTGCGATCACGGCGCTGGGCGAGACGACCATCTGCGAAGGATCAAGCGTGATGCTCGAGGCGAGTTATGCGGCTGATTACAGCTGGCAGTGGCTGCTCGACGGCGTCCCGATTCAGGATGCGGTCAACCACAGGCACATTGCAACCGAGGGTGGCGTGTACACCGTGCGCATCACAAACATGTACGGCTGTTCACGCACCAGTCCCGGGTTCACGGTGACCCTGTTGCCGAAGCCGGTGGCATTCCTGACCCTGTTGTCGCCCGCGACGATCTGCGAGGGCGGTCGTGTCGAGATGCAGGTGCACGAGGGCGCGAGCTACACCTACCGCTGGTTGCGCAACGACGTGCCGACGGGCGCGACCGCGACCACATACACCGCCACCCAGGCCGGTGTCTACACCGTCGAGGTCACCGGTTCCAACGGTTGCGTGGCCATCACCAATTCCATCGTCGTGCAGGTCAAGCCGATGCCCACGGGTGTGATTGCGCCGACGGGACCCATCGCACTCTGCGCGGGCGATTCGATCGCGCTGACCGCCGAAGACATCTTCGCCGCGATCTACACGTGGAAGCGCGATGACCAGATCATCGGGCAGGAAGGCTTCCGCCTTGTGGTGCGGGAATCGGGATCGTACACGTATACGGTGCTGACGCGTGATGGATGCACCACGACCTCCAATCCAGTGTTCGTGTCGGTGGTGCCGCGTCCCACAGCGGAAGTCGTGCCCGCCGGTGATGCTCCCGTCTGTGCGGGATCATCGCTCGTGCTCGCCACGCCGGCGATCGCTGGTGCGGGGTACGAGTGGTTCCGCAACGGACAGCCGATCACAGGGGCGAACGGGGCGACGTACACTGCTATGGTGGATGGATCGTACCGCGTGCGTGTGACCATCGCGAGTTGCGAGGTGCTGAGCGAGGAGATCCTCGTGCGCGTGGTGCCGATGCCGGATGCGACGGTTTCAGCGGTCGGGACCACGACCGTCTGCGACGGCACGTCCGTCGAGTTGCGCGCGGCTTCCGTGGCGGGGCTTGCGTATACGTGGTATCGTGACGGGGTGGTTGTTCCCGGCGCAACATCCTCCACACTTATCGTGACGACTGGTGGCGCCTACTCGGTTCGGGTCGAAACACCCGAAGGCTGCGTGTCGACGTCGGCGCAGGCAGTGACAGTATCGGTGTTGCCTGTGCCCGCGGCCATCGTGACGCCGTCGGGTTCGATCGATGTCTGCGAGGGCGACCGCGTTCGGCTCGAGGCGATGCGTGTGGATTTCGCGACGTATCAGTGGCTGCGTGACGGGGTGGAAATTCCCTCCGCGACAGCGCTCGTCTACGATGTGCTGGTCGACGGCACCTACGCGGTGCGCGTGACCGAGCAGGGTGGCTGTGTGGCGGTGTCGAATGATGTGCGCGTGCGCGTGCAGGAAGCGCCGGATGTGACGATCGAGTCGTCGGGTGCGCCGAAGTTCTGCGAAGGTGAGAGTGTGATGCTGCGCGTGCCGTATCAGGCGGGTACGACGTGGCAGTGGTATGATGGGACGGTGACCATCGACAGTGCGAAGCTGCCGGTGCTCACGATTGCGCGCAACGGTGTCTACAGTGTGCGCGCGGTGAACTATCTCGGCTGTGCGCGTCACAGCGACCCGTACATCGTCGAGGTGCTGGCGAAACCGAACACGGAGGTGATCGTGCTCGGCGGCAACCGCGTGTTGTGTTCGGGGCGCTCGGTGACGATTCGTGCCACAGGTGGTGTCGGCTACTCCTACCAGTGGCTGCGGGGCGGCATCGTGCTGCAGGGCGAGACCAACCGCGATCTCGTCGTGCGACAGGAGGGTGAGTACTCCGTCTCGATCACAACCTCGTCGCTGTGTGTGGGCATCAGTGAGAAGGTGGAGATCACCGTGCTCGAGAGCGTGGCGACAGGTCCAGTGAACGGGCCTGCCACGAGTCCCCTCGGTGCCATCCGCCGCTATGTGGTTGCGAATCCGCAGTCGGGTATGCTGTACTCATGGACGGTGACGGGCGGACTCATCCGCTCGGGCCAGACCTCGCCCGCGATCGATGTCGAGTGGACGACGGCGGGGGCAGGCCGCGTGTCGGTGCATGCGACGGCCGACTGCAGTGACACGACGCATGTGGCGGTGACCGTCGACGGCACGGTGTCGGTCGAGGCCGCCGCTGCGCCTGAACTGTTCCAGTTGTATCCGAATCCCGTCGACGGCGACGCGTTGCTTGCACTGCCCGAGCGGGCACGGATGCGTGTGCACGACGCCGAGATCTACAACAGCCTCGGACAGCTCGTGCATGCCGAGCGCATCGACGCCGGTCGTGCCGTGCACCGGCTCTCGACGGGCGCCCTCGCCGCGGGCATCTACCGCGTCGTGCTGCGCGCAGGCCTGGAACGCGTGCACGAATCGATGCTCGTGCGGAGGTAGTCCGCATGCGACGCGTGCACGCCGGAGTGCCGGTTCTCGCGATGCTTCTGCTCGCGCTGGCGGGAGCGGGGGCTTCCGCACAGACGAGTGTCGGATCCGAAACTCCTGCACTGAAGCAGCGTGTGGGGATTTCCCTCATCGGGGATCCCAGGCCCTGGACCCGCTGGTGGTGGTTTGCATCCGTCGTCGACAGTGCGGAAACCGTTGCGCAGCTCGACTGGATGCGGGATCGCGGGTTCGGTGGCGTGGAGATCGCGTTCGTGTATCCACGTGGCGGCGACACGGCAGCCGCGCGGTTGCCGTGGTTGTCGCCGGAGTGGGCGCAGGCGGTTGCCCTTGCGCGACGGCATGCGGCGCGGATCGGACTCGGCTGCGATCTCACGTTCGGGACGCTGTGGCCCTTCGGCGACAGCATGGTGCCGGAGGAGGACGGCTCGCTGCAGTATGGTGACACGGTGTCTGTGCGCGGGATGCGTCTGACCTGGGAGCATCCCGTGCGGGGACGGGTGGTGAATCATCTGGACCGTCGTGCGTTCGAGCGATACGCCGCGCGAGTCGGGTCGGCACTTGCACCGGCGCTCGAGGGCGGTCCCGTCGGACTGTTCTGCGACTCCTGGGAAGTCGAGACGCGGCGTTTGTGGACGCGCGGCTTCGACACGTTGTTCACCGCGCGCTACGGCTATGATGTGCGTCCTTTCATGGATTCGATCACGGCACCACGCCATGCGGCGGTGTTTCATGACTACATGTCACTGCTGGCGCGGCTCGTGGTCGACGAGTTCTACGTGCCGTTCACAGACGCGGCGCATGCGCTCGGAGCGACGTCGCGCGCGCAGTGCGGCGGTGCGCCGGCGGATCTGCTCGAAGCCTTTGCATCTGTGGATGTACCCGAAACCGAAGCCCTGCTGTTCGAGCCGGCCTTCGCACGGATTCCGGTGTCGGCCGCCGTGCTTGCCGGCAAGCCCGTCGTGTCGAGCGAAGCCTTCACGTGCATGTATGGCTGGAAGGGCTGGCCGGGACCTGGTCCCCACCAGGGTCGCGAGCGGGCTGCGGATCTGAAGCTGGTTGCCGATGCTCTCTTTGCCAACGGTGTGAACCGGATCATCTGGCACGGGACGCCTTCATGGCGCCGCGGCGATACAACACGATTCTATGCGTCGGTGCATGCGGGTGTCGGTGGCGCCCTCGAACCCGACCTGTCTGCGTTGAACGCGTACATGCGTGCTGCGGCGGAGGCGATGAGCACGGGCGAGCCCTTCACGGACGTGGCGGTCGTGCTTCCGCTGGACGATGCGTGGATGAAGGCGGAGCTGCCTGACTCCCTCCAGTATCCGTGGGCCTGGGGCGAATATGAGTTGCGGTACCGCCGCTTCCCCGAGGTGCTTGCGGGGCGGCAGCCGATGTGGATCAGTCTTCCGTTTCTGAAGCGCGCTGTGGCGGACGCAGGACGTGTGCGTGTCGGGACATCCACCTTCAACTGGCTGTACATGGATGTCGAGTACGCGTCGGCGGATCTGCTGCAGGAGATCCTGCGGTTGGCGCTGGAGGGTGTGACGGTGTGCATGGAACGGGAGCCGAAGGAGCCGGGCACGTTGCGGCACCCCGAGTATGCGCGGATGCTGCAGACGCTGGTGCGACTGCCGAACGTCGTGCTGCATGTGTCGGAGGTTGCGGTCGCACCACCAATCGTTTCCGCGCCGGTGCTCCCGCCGTTCTTCGCGCGGGTGGACGGACAGGATCTCATTCTGTTCGTTGCGCATCCCGATGTGACCGGGTTGAAGTATCCGATGCGCCCCGGTCAGGCAGACGAGCTTGCGCCGATGCATCTGCATCTGCATGTGAGCTGGGGAGCGGGCGGCGTGCCGGTCGACCTTCCCTTCGAGTCCGGTCAGTCGTGGATTGTGCGCGTGCGCGGTGCCGGGGGTGTCGAGCAGATACCGCTCATGCTCGCGCGTTGATGCTCGAGTGTTGATGCTGCTGCGATGACGGGCGCCCTTGCGGGCGCCCGCTGTGTTTCAGACCGCGGAAGAAAAGGGATCGACGGAAGTCAATGATTGCTTCCTGACAGAATCGGATTGGAATGTGGGAGGAAATAGACACGCGATATCCCTAATTGCGTGTGGGAGGAGGACCACTGTTACACCATCAACGAAGGTAGCATGATGTGGGATTATCGAGCGTATTCGCAGCGTTCAGCACAACGACCGACGAGCAGGGGCCACAACTGTGTCCCGTCGGAAGACCCTGCGGGGATCGCCGGAGGCGTCGCCGCGCGATGTACCTATCGTGTGACACTTCCGACCCGGCGTGGGGCCTTCCTGCTGGGACTCCACACCTCAGAGGGCATGCAATTGACCTATCTCGGTTCGATCATTGAGCGCTACTGGCTGACACTGCCCCGCATCATTCCGATCGTACGTCTGCACGAACATGTCGTCGTGCCGTCCGCCCTGCATGGGATCGTTCGCCTCGGGGAGGCGCAACGACAGAACGTCCATCCGATGCATGTACGAGAAGCGCCCGGAAGCTATGCGGCCGGCGTGCAGCGCGTGCATGTACGATTCGGCAATACGGTCCACTGGTCTCCGCGTGGTACGATCGAAACCGCACAGGACGTCATCGTCGCGTTCATGCGGGAAACGAATCGCGTGTATCGTCTCATGCACGGAATCGGGCAGCCGGGACTCTGGTCGCACGATGCAAACGTCGTGCGGCTGCACGGCGATCGCGCGCTCTCGCGTGCCCGCATGGAGCTGCGGGCCATACGTGGAGGAATGCGTCGCAGCAAAGAATGACGATGAGCAGGGTCGTGCTGGAAGATCGCGGGTGTGGAAGATCGCGGGTGTGGATGGAGCTGGACAGCTGGAGTCAGCGGAGGAGGAGGAGGTGCAGGATGGAGCGACCGCGGGGGGTATCGAGCACTGCGAACCATACGCCGCCTGCGAGCTGGAACGCATCGAGCCGGAGGGTGTGCGAGCCGGCTTCAAAGGGAACGGCGTCAGCGAGCCGCAGGGCTTCGCGGCCGAGCACGTCGACGATGCGCAGGGTGACAGGCATGGCCAAAGGCAGTGTGAAGCGAAGCGTGGTCGAGGGATTGAAGGGGTTGGGCTGTGCACGCAGCGCAAAGGGATTCGCGCGTCCGATGACGAAGTCGTCCGAGGCGAGGAGTGGCTCGAGGCAATCCCCGGAGAGGATGGCGAGTCCGTGATAGTAGCGCAGCAGCACGCCGCCCTGATTGATGATGCTTGCAAGCGTGTCGAAACGCAGATCGGCCCAGGTCCAGCGCAACGCGTCATCACCCGCACCGAATCGCACGTGGAAACGCAGCGCGAAGAGCGTACCCTCGCCGGTGAGTGGTGCATCGGTGCTCACTGCATGGACGTCAATGCGGCCCGGTGCGTCGACGCGCGCCACATCCCAGCCTGCGGCGAGGAGTCCACCGGTGAGATCGTGGTCGAGCAGATCGAGTTGCGAGGCATCCCATGCGATGCGCAGATCGAGTCGACGGATGTCCTTGCCCGCGCTGTTGTCGATGCGCACGGGCACGCGCAGTTCACGTCCGTACTTCTGCACGAGATTCGTCGGCATGGCCAGCACCGTCAGAGGCGGAATGCCGACGATGAAGATCGACCGCGCGCAGATCACGCGTCCCCCTTCAGCGCGGAATTCGACGCGCACGGTGTCGAGCGTGCCCGTCCGCCGCGCGATGGGCCTGAGGGTCCAGGCGACATCCCATGTCGCGGTGGGATCGAAGCGTGCGCCGGCGAAGCTCCGCACGGCACTATCCCCTGCGAACAAGCCCATGCCGGGAGGAAGCAGCACGACGGCTTCCAGCCCCATTGCCGTCGCCACCCCGGTGTTCGTCACCCGGGCACGGAATTCCAGCGGCAGATACTCGAGTGTGACGGGATCGTAGTGCAGGGTATCCGGAGGTGTGAGCACCGCGTCGCAGGTCAGTTCCATCGTCGGTGTCGCGGCGATGCGGATGCCGCATTCGCTGCGGATCTCCTCGGCGTTGCGTGAGCGCACGATGAAGGTGATGCGCACGTCGCGGGGATCCGGATCGAGCTGCGGGGCGAGGATCCAATCGAGGGATTCGCCGGCGCCGGGGGCGAGCGGTGCAGGGAGCTTCCGACGGGAAGTTGGCGGCGCGACGAGCGTGATGTTGGGGTCGGAGACCACGATTTCCACTTCGACATCGTCAGCCGCGAGGCGCCCCGTATTGCCGATCTGGATCCGGGCGGTGAAGGTTGCGGGCAGGTAGCTGCCGCTCGCATCGTCCCACGCGATGGTGTCGGGTGAGATGAGGCAGGAGCCATCAAGACGGGGGCGCAGGGCGGCGGGACGGATGATGGTGTCGCAGCAGGCTCCGGTGCGATTGAATGCATCGAACACGCGGGCGCAGATGATGGCCGTGTCGGCTTCGTCCGCGGCGAGGGCGCGCAGGCGGAAGGTGACGGAGCGCGATGCGCCGACGGCGAGAGCGCCGAGTTCGATGTCGGTGGCGGAACCGGAGTCGGGCACGATGCCGGGCGGCAGGGAGAGCACGGCGCGGACGTCGCGCGCGTTCGCACTGCCGTCGTTGCGCACCTGCACGACCCAGTCGAAGGGATTCGGTTCGTACACGCCATCACGTGCGATGATCTGGACGTTGTTGGCGCAGGAGAGCGCAAACACGGGCTCGCGCGAGCCGGGAATTGCGATACGCACCGAGCAGAGCGTGTCGATGAGGCGGTCGCCGAGTCCCCCGCGACCCTGCGCACGAAAACGCACGGTCACAACGGTGTCGTCGAGCCGCCGCACGGGTGTGAGTGCGAAGACGCGCCCGGCCTGCGCGCCTGGCATAAGCACGCCGACGGGGAGGATCGGATCCTGCGACGGGGCGGGGGCGACACCGGCGGTGGCGATGTAGAAGATCTGGGTTTCCTTCGACGGCGCATCGCCGACGTTGGCGAGTGAGAGCGGCAGCAGCAGGGGATCCGGTTGGTAGGAATCGAGGGAATCGACGAACACGAGCTGCAGCGTCGAATCCGGTGGACAGCCCAGCACGTTGACCGGCCGGTACTCCTTCTCGACCCAGATCGGAAGCCGGCATTCCGAACGCGCGCCGGCCTTGGCCGACACGGCCACGACGAGGGTGTCGAAGCCGCTCGTCGCGCGGGGATTCACCTGCAGCAGAAACTCGCAGCGCGCTGTGTCTCCTGGGACGAGGCTGTCGGCGACGAGCACCGTGGCGGGTGAGAGAATGGTGAAGCGGGGATTGCTGCGCGGAAAGACCACGACCGAATCAATGCGCTGCGCACCGGCATTGACGATGGTGACCGTGACGGTGAACGCACCCGGCAGATAGCGGTTCCACGTGACGGTATCGAAGTGGATCGAATCGGGCGCTGCGATCGAGCAGACGGGCTGCGCGCGTGCAACAGCAGCAGCGGCGAGCATGACCGCGCAGAAGACAACCGCACGGAGATGGACTGGCCACCGTGCCGGGCGGCGCAGGGCTGCTGGCATTACCGCGTCACGATCATCGCACGCACCGCGGTGTAGCGCGACGTGACGAGGCGGTAGAAGTAGGTACCGGAACGCAGGCCGCTGGCATCGACGCGTACATCGTACGATCCCGCATCGCGCATGCCCTCGTCGAGGACGCGCAGCTCGCGTCCCGTCGCGTCGTGCACCGAGAGTCGGACATGGTCGGCCACGGGCAACTCGTATCCGATGATGCTCGTGGGATTGAACGGATTGGGATGGTTCTGCTTCAGCAGAAAGCCCTCACCGGCCACGAGCGGCATGAGGCAGTCGCCAGTCACCCACGCGCGCCCGTGCGTCCAATATCCAAAGATCTCGCCGTTGTTGAGGGAGCCCGCGTGCGGTCTGAATTCGAGATCGGTGGCGCCGTACGTGAGTCCATCGCGACCTCGCAACAGGCCCTCGATACGCAGCTGCACGAGCACGCCCGAGTCGGCGCGCAGGGGTGATGTCGTGGTGTAGTCGGAGAGGCGGATGCGTCCGGGTGCGAGTTCGGTCATGCGCGGACCCGTCCACCCGATCGAAGTCAGCGTGCCCTCGCTGGTCAGGCCGTGCACGGTGAGCACCGAGGCATCGTAGAGAAGCTCAAAGTCGTACGACGAGAGGTCCTTGCCGATCGTGCGATCGATGCGGATCGGGATGAGCCCCTTCTGTCCGTATTTGAACAGGTGGTTGTCGTCGATCCACACGTGGACGGTACGCGGGGAACCCTCGACCCATATCGGATCGAGGCATTCAGCCTGTGATGCATTGTCGGCGCGGGCCGTGATTCGGAAGTCCCGCAGCAGGCTTGCATTGTCGCGCAGGGGACGCACCAGCCAGGAAACGGTGCCGTCCTGACCGGGATCCAGCTCCGCCGGCGTGACGGGCTTGAGCGCAGTTTCCCCGTCAGCCAGCAGGAAGTTCGCGGGTGGCAGTACGAAGGCGCTCACATTCAGCGCGCGTGCTCCTCCGGCATTGCGCACGCGGGTATGCACGCGCACCGTGGTCGGCGAGAAGGCACCGACGCTCCAGTCGAAGAACACGGAATCCTCTGGTTCACTCGCACACTGCACGGCGAGTTCGGGCACGAGCCGGGCGGGGACATGCACGCTGCGCATGCAGATGGCTTCCGCATGGTTGTTTGCATGCGCGCGCGTCTCGAAGGGCACGGTCGCACCGGTGAGGCGTGGCAGCGCGCGCACGCTCCACCGCACATCCATCGATGCGCCGGACGCGAGATCGCCGACCGTCTGCAGGATTGGTGCGGGCAGCTGCATCCCCGCACCCAACGCGGAGACATCCACCACGACGTTCTCGGCAGTGGCCGTGCCGGCGTTGGCGACAGTGAGCACGAGGTCGAAGGGATTGCCGAGGTAGGTGCCGGAAACGGGATCGAGGAAGAGGGAGTCCGGGGCGAGGCAGGTGAGCACGAGGCGTGGTGCGGTGGCTCGCGGGATTGCGATGTCGCTGCAGCATTCGCCGGTGACGCCGACCGAATCGGCCAGGCGCACGCAGATGCGGGCGATGCCGTCGCTCGTGCGGAGCTCGGGCGAGAGGCGCCAGACGAGCACGGCGGTTGAATCGGGCGCGAGCATGTCGATGACGCGCACGCTGGACTCACCGGGTGCAAGCGAGACGCCCTGGGGCAGCACGACGGCGGGCCGCAGGGCACGTCCCGTGGCCGTGCCGGTGTTCCGGACGAGCAGGGTCAGCGTGAAGGGATCGGGTGTGTAGGCGCCGCGATCGAAGACGAGGGCGGATGGTGCCTCGCACGAGAGTTCATAGGCTGGCGCGCGCATGGCCGGTACGTAGATCGGAAGCCGGCAGTCGGCGACAACGATCGCGCGACCGAGTCCCCCACGCCCGAGCACCTGGAAGTGCAGGGTGTCCCACCCCGCGACTGCTCGCGGCAGCGCGCGGATGGCCCACTGTTCGCTGCGCGTGTCGCTGACGTGCATGGTGCCGAGCGCGCGCAGGTTGCCATCCACCGGTGTGAAGCGCGGGGGTCCGACGAACATGAGTTCGCACTCTTCGGCATGCGTTTCGCCGACATTTTCCGCGACGGTGGTGACGAAGAAGGGGTTCGGCACGTAGGTGCCGGCGGCTTCATCGAACACGAGCTGGTCGTCGGGAGTCATGCAGGAGAGGGTGAAGCGGGGGGCGCGCACGCGCTGGACGAAGACGGGATGCAGGCACCAGGCGGGATCGGTATCGGATCCCTGCACGTTCACGCGCAGGGTGTCATAGCCGTCGGTCGTGCGAGGATGCATGCGCACGCGGAAGCTTCCCCCGGCGCGTGCGGTGGGCGCCAGCCGGGGCGCGAGGAGAGCGGCGGCATCCCCCATGATCGTGAAGCGGGTATCCTGCATGAGCTGGCCGGCGACGTCGTGTGCCTGGCCCGAGCCGGAGTTGAAGACCTCGACGCCGACGTCGAAGCTGTCGGGCTCGTAGTACTGCTCGCGGAAGTACACGGTGTCGGGCGCGGTGATGGTGCAGACGAGGGCGGGCGCGGTGCGCGCGGCGGTGGGGATGTCGCGGCAGCACTGGATCGCGGGATGGTTGTTCGCGGTGATCTCGATGCAGATCCGGGAGGTGTCGGGACGTTCACGGCCGAGGGCGCGCACGCTCCATGCGACCATGCCGGAGGCGCCGGGAGGGAGGTTGAGCGGACTGACGACCTGCCGGTCGACGGAGGGCGAGACGAGCACGAATCCAGCCGGAAGGATGATGCGGGCCTGGAGGTTCGTGCCGTCGCGGGTGCCGCTGTTGGTCACGCGGGCCTCGACGGTGAAGGGATTCGCGTCGTACTCGCGCAGCAGGTCGTTCCACACGAGGGAATCGGGCGCGGTGAGGTCGCAGGCGAGTTCAGCAGTGCGGGGATAAATGGTGAGCTGGCCATTGTACAACATCGGTGTGAGGCAGTAGGCGACCATGTTCCAGTTGTAGAGCCAGAGCGGGACCTGTTGCTCGGTGACGATGTCGGCGAGGCGGAAGCGCAGGTAGGCAACGACGCCCCTGCCGGCGAGCTCACGATGGTCGGGGATCGTGATGGTGTGCCCCGAGCCGATGTCGCGCATCGAAAACGGCATGCCGTCGAAGAGGGTGCCGACGGTGGAGACGCTGATCAGTTGCGCGTACCGGCGGTCGTAGACGACCGTGAAATCTCCGCGACTGAAGATGCCGTTGACCTCGTCGTCGAGGGTGACCGGCACGACCACCTCGCGCGAACCCTGACCCACGGCGGAACCGATCGACATGCGTACAGTCTGGAACTTCGTCGGATCGTAGGGGGCGGTGTAGGTGAGGACCTTCTTCGTGACGGATGTGTTGCAGTAGTTCCTCAGCGTCAGCTCGACGGCGCGCACTGTGCCGTCGGGACAGTTCGAGTCATACGAGATGAGGCATTCCCTGTACGCCTCCTGGATGTGCTGCTTGATCGCGGAGTAGATGGCGGAGAAATCGAGTCCCGTCGCCGTGTAGTAATACTGACCGCCCGTGCTCGTGGCGAGCTTCTCGAGATCCTGCTCTTCTGGCGAATCGGGTTCGAGTCCATACCCGATAGTGAACACCTTCACGCGCGCGGCGAGCGCGTAGCGGATCACATCGTCGACGAAGGGCAGCTCGGTCGAGGAATTGTCGGCGCCGTCGCTGAGCACGACCACCGCGCGACAGAGGTTTTTCGCGAAGGCGAGCTGTCGGATACCCTCGCCCGTTGCGTCCCATAGCGCCGTGCGTCCCCACGCCTCCATGTTGCGAATCGCGCGCCCGATCGTCGTCGTGTCGCTCGTCATGGGCGTGTCGACGGTGTAGAACTCCTCGAAGCTGACAACCGATGCCTCGTCGCAGGGACGTCCATCGGGATTCATCTGCTTGAGGAACGACACCGCACCGGCCTTCAGGCGCGTCATCTTCGTGCCGAGCATGCTGCCCGAGCGGTCGAAGACAAGACTCGCCGACACGCAGCAGGTCTGCTCCGGCGGACACCAGAGCGTGACATTCTTCATGAGCACGCCGTTCTCGCGCACCTCGAACTGCTGGGGCGTCATGTCGCGGCGGAACGTGCTGTCGCACGTCACTTTGAAGGCGAGGGAGATCCTCGGGTACTGTACTTCGATGCGTCGAAAGTCGAGCAGTTCCTGGGTGCGGGCTTCTCCTGCAGGAAGCAGACTCAGGATGGCGGCCATCGCGATGGAGCACGATGCGAGGGAGAGTACACGGAAGCAAAGCACCATGTGCGCCTCTGAATGAAGGTGGCGGGTGAAGAGGATGCGCAACGCGAAATGTAGACATTTTTTTCCCGACATGCGCGGCACAAATCCACGCCTGCATATCCGAATTGGTGCGGATCGCGACGCCGTGTTATTTTATCGGATCACACCGAATTCTACCGCATGATGGATACACGAGAATTTCTGATCACCGCCGACGAGACGCTGGAAGCCCTCGCCCGACGCATCGACGAGCGGGTATCCGCCGGAGTCGACGCCACGGCTGAAGACGGCATCCTCACCCTCGAGTTCGCCAGCGGCGCCCCGCTGACCATCGCCGTCGATCGCAGCCGGCACTGCCTGCTGCTCGACGGCACGACGCAGACATTCCACTTCAATGCCGTCGAAGAGGACTGGCTCGAGCACGCCACCGAGCGCCCGCTGGCCGATGTGCTCGCCGCGCAGCTCGGCGACCGCCTCGGTCTGCGCATCTCGCTCGACGAGGAATGACTCCACAGCCATGGCCGCGTTCGAACCCGCATATCCCGGATCGATCTTCTCGCTGACCAATCACGAGATCCATGTCGTCAGCGCCCGCGCCGGCGATCGAGAGAACGGCCAGATCGCGACGTGGATCATGCCCGCGACACTCGTTGAAGGCCATCCCCGCATCGTCGCGATCCTCTCCCCGCAGAACTTCACACATTCCCTGATCGCAGCCAGCGGCATGTTTGCGCTCAGTCTACTGCGCGCCGACCAGCACGAGCTCGTGCCGCTGTTCGGACTTGTGTCGGGACGTGACATCGACAAGTTCGACGGACTCGCGCTCGCACGCACACCGGCGGGACTCCCCGTCCTTGCCGACAGTTGTGGATGGGCCGAGTGCAAGATTGTGACAGCCATCGATGCAGGCGACCGCATGCTGTACCTCGCGGATGTCACCGCACAGCAGGTGTTCGCTTCGCCGGTTCCGCTGCGGAAGCGGGCTGCCTTTGCGGCACAGAGCGACGAAATCCGCGCTCTGCTCGTGGAAAAACACCTTCGCGATGGTGCGCGCGACGCCTCCCTGCTGCGCACAGTCTTCTAAGTCCCGTTACTTCATGGCTGCGTCGACGGCCCGTTCGAGGGCCTCGCCGCGCAGGTCGTCCGACGCCGTGATGATTGTGCCGTCGCGATCGACAAGCAGCATGTGGGGAATGTTCTGCACGCCGAACACGGCGCACAACGCGTCGGAGAATCCGCCGGCCACGTGGCCGTGCAGCCACGGCATGGCAGCGTGTTTCGTGCGGAAGCTGCGCACGCGCGCTGGCGTTGCATCAAACGAAAGACTGACAATGTCGAAGCCCCGTGCGTGCCAGCGTTCGTGCAGCCGGGTCAGGGTGGGAAGTTCCTCGACGCATGGGGGACACCAGGTCGCCCAGAAGTCGACGAGGTAGACGCGACCGCGAAGACTCTCGCTCGTGATCACGCGCGTCGAGTCGTCCATCGAAATGAAGATGAACTCGGGCACGGTGGGTCGTTTGGGATGTTCATCGCCACCGGCGGGTTGTGCCGCGATGCGGGTGATGACGAGGAACAGGACCGCAGTCAGAAGGAGCAGGGAGCGCATGCTGGATGGGATGCGGTCGCGCGCAGATGGATTCGCCGAGCGGTCGGTGGACGTCGCCCGCCCACCGACTGCGCGTTGCAACGAACCGGTTATTCGCCGGTGTGACAGGTGGTGCACTTCTCGGTGGTTTCCGCGCCGCCGACATCGACGGGGTGCCTGAAGGCGAGTCCTGCAATGTTGCTTTCCACCTTGCCGGGGGAACCCTGCGCAATGATCAGATGGCAGGTGTTGCAGTCGTTGGTCAGCACCTTGCCATCGTCGCTGACATGCTTCCCATCGTGGCAGCGGAAGCAGCCGTCGTTGTACATGTGTCCGATGTTGTTCGGGTACTTTTTCCAGCTCACCTGCATTTCAGGGAAGAAATTCCGCTGGTAGATGCGTGAGATCGCGGTGATCGCCTTCTCGACGTCGCCCGAGCGGGCGCGCAGTACCTCGGGTGCGTACTTGGCATACTGTGCACGCACCGCGGCGGGGATTTCAGCCAGGGCGCGCTCTTCGCTCACGTAGTCGCGCGTGAGCACCATCGAGGCGATGCTACGGATGTTCGGCAGCGTGTTCGGAATGCTCTGCGCGGCCATGGCGTCGTTGACGGTGCGGAAGGGGGGATGGTAGATGTGTGAAGGACGGTTGTGGCAGTCGATGCAGTCCATCTTCCGTTTCTCACCCTTCGCCAGGTCGGCTTCGGTCGCGCTGCTTTCGGTGCTGCGGTAGATCGTCACCTTTCCGGTCGCAGCGTTGGTCGACTTGATGTAGGGGATGTCCTGCCGTTTGGAATCGACGGCCACGTATTCGACGATGTTCGCGTCGTTCATGTGCCAATGGATGCCGTTGGTCGGGCCCAGTTCACTATGTCCCCCGCCGATCTTGAGCTGCAGCGTCATGGTCCACGGCTGCATGGCTGCCGTATCGAGCGGATAGTAGGTCTTGGCCATTTCCAGATTGCTCGAGAATTTCTGCGGCCAGTGGCAGTGCAGACAGGTCTCGCTTGCGGGACGCAGGTTGTGGATCGGGGTCTCGATCGGGCGGGAGTACTTGTCGAAGATCACCGAGTAGACCTGATAGGCTCCGGAGATCTTCGCCTTGACGAACCAGTCCGCCCCCGACCCGATGTGGCACTCCGCGCAGAGCACGCGTGCATGGGGTGAATGCTGGTAGGCCACGTACTCGGGTTTCATCACCACGTGACACACCTTGCCGCAGAATTCGACGCTCTCGGAATACGTGTAGGCCTGGTAGGTGCCCGCCGCGGAGATGATGATCAGGAAGAACGTCCCCACCATGAAGATCATGAACGCGAAGCGATGCGTGGGTTTGTTGAAGTCGATATTGAGGTACTTGCGTTCCTCGCCATGATGTTTGCGCAGGCGTCGCTTTTCGAACCATGCACCAAAGGGGATCAGCAGCAGTCCCGTGATCATGACCCCGGGCAGGATCATGTACGTGAAGATGCCCATGTAGGGAGATGTACTGGTACCGATCAGCTCCATCAGGAAAAAGATGAGGATCGCGAAGAGGGTCACGAGCGCGAGTCCCGCGCCCACAAGGCTCAGGGGATTGTAGAAACTTCTCGGTAAGCGGGCCATGTCGACAGGATTAGGGGATGGGAGAAATGCGCGAGGGAATATCGGATTTCAAGGTAGGAAGCTCGTTTAATAAAATCAACTCCTGATATTTTTCGTGCGGATGTGTTGTGCGCATTTACCACGCACTGTTGCGAATCCTCACACCGTGGGACGCATTTTCCCACTGGAAACAGCGTCATGCCCCGCTTCCCGAACGGGGGTACGGTTTTTGCAGGGTGGCTGGTGACGTTGCCCGTCGTTATCCAGTCGCTGTTCCCATCCTCATCCTCTCGTCATACGACCCGGCGTGACATGCCGGTTTTCCTGCACCCGCATCGAGGACGCGCTTCTTCGAGGCGATCGTCGTGATGTTCGAGGATGCGAGATCCTCCCTTCTCACTTGTGCAGGAGTACCATGATGCTGCGTACGATTTTTCCACGGCCGGTGGTTGCTGTGACGGCGATGCTGGTTTGTGCCTTTGCCGGCTTGCGCGCCGGTGCGGTAGGGACAACGGGGACGTCACCTTCGGAATCAGCGCCACCGCGTGCCGGTGCGTTCACGATGCAGACCGGGTTCATGCCCAATGTCGGTCAGTTCGGTGCGGCGGCAGATACACCGGGCGCGGAGCGGGTCTTGTACGCTGCGCACGCGGGTGCGCTGCGTGTGTACTGCACGCCGACGGGACTCAGTTACGTGCGCACGCGCATGATTCCGCGCTCCGAGCGCGTGTTGGAGGCGACGCTCGAGCCGGATGGCGACCTGCGTCATTCTGACGTGCGCGAGGGCTTCCGCGTGGATGTCGCGTTCGCGCAGGCTGATCCCCGCGCCGTGGTCGAGGCATACGGCCGGCGTGTTTCCTCCTTCAATTTTCTTGTGGGGTCCGAAGAGCGCACGGCGGTGCCGGAGTTCGATCATGTCGTGTACCGGGGCGTGTATCCGGACATCGATGCTGTCGTGACGGTGAAGGGCACCGAGCTGCGCTATGCGTTCATCGTGCATCCGGGCGGGGATCCTTCTCGGATCGCGCTGCAGACGCGGGGGGCCGATGCGGTGACGCTGGATGTGCGCGGCGATTGCGTCTCCTCGACGAAGATTGGTGGTATTCGCGAGACTGCGCCGATCGCGTTTCAGCCGGCGGAGTCGGGCATGACGCTCGTGGCTGCGGCCTTCGAACTCGACGGCACGGTGCGTCGCATGCACGTGGCAGACTACGACCGGTCGCGCACGCTGGTGATCGATCCCTGGGTGACGTACTTCGGCGGCAACGTCGACGACAAGAGCAATGCGATCGCGACCGACCAGCGCGGCAACATCATTTTCACCGGCGAGATGCAGTCCTACGACTTCCCCACCACGCCCGGTTCATTTCAAGACACGCTGCGCGGCGGCATTGAAGCGTTCTTCGCGAAGTTCGACGCCACGGGTGTGCGCCTGTACGCCACCTGCATCGGCGGCACGGGCAACGACTACGGCAATGCCGTGGCGATCGGCGCCAATGGTGAGGTCGTGATTACGGGCACGACCGCGAGCACGAATTTTCCGATCTCGACCGGTGCGTTCCAGACGACCAAGAAGGCGGGAGAGGACATGTTTCTCGCCAAGTTCGACAGTCTCGGTGCGCGGGTATGGATCACCTACTACGGTGGCAGAGGCGATGACCGCGGACTCTCGGTGGTTGTCGACACCATGCGCAACATCGTGATCGGCGGACACACGCTGAGCGACGACCTGGCCACGACGACCAATGCGTTCCAGAAGAAGTGGGGCGGCTGGGACGATGGCTTCGTCACGAAGTTCACAGCGGCAGGGCGTCGCATCTGGACGACCTACTACGGCGGCACACGCGGTGAACGCTTCACCGGTGTGGCAGTCGGCGAAAAGGACAACATTTACCTGACCGGCCGCACATGGAGTGCGGACTTCCCCATCTCGGCCAATGCGCTGCAGGATTCCCTTGCCGGCACGACGAACGACGAAGACGCCTTCGTTGTGAAGATGGACAGCAGCGGCCGCCGCATCTGGGCCACCTATCTCGGCGGCGGCAAGATCGAAGTCGCGAACGCGATCGCCGTCGACCGGAACAGGAATCTCACCATTGCCGGTCGCACCACGAGCACGAATCTTCCTGTTACACCCGGCGCACTGCAGTCGACACTGGCCGTCGGCACCGATGCCTTCATGGCCTCGCTCGACTCCGCCGGTGCGATGCGCTGGTGCACGTACTACGGCGGTGCCGCAACCGACGAGGCCTTCGGCGTCACGGCCGATACGACCGGCGCCGTGATCGCGGTGGGACTCACGCACAGCGCAAACCTCCCGATGGCTGGCGGACCCTACACGACGCAGGTCGGCGGTCAGGACATGTTCATCGTCAAGTTCGATTCGACGGGGACGCGGTCATGGTCCACCTACTTCGGTGGTTCGGGCGAAGACTACGCGACCTCGGTCACATCCTACCGCACGATCATCTACGTCAGCGGGCGCACGGCCAGTGACAACGTTCCCGTCTACAATCCCCTGCACCAGAAGAAATTCGGCACCGACGCCCTCGTGGCGGCCTTCACGAACGCGGGCATCGTGCCCGTCGAGCTGGCGGCATTCACCGCGGTGTGGGATGGGGGATCGGCGCGACTTGCGTGGTCGACGGAATCCGAAACATCGAATGCAGGATTCGAGATCGAGCGGAAGCCTGCTGACGGTGCCGGCGACTGGGCGTTCCGCGGATTCGTCGCGGGTCGTGGTACGACATCACAGCACTCGTCGTACGCGTTTCTCGATGAGGTGGAGTCCGGAATGCACGCCGTGCTGTATCGACTGCGCCAGATCGATCATGACGGTGCGACATCCTATTCCCCAGTCGTGCTTCTCTCTCGCGTATCGCTCGTGCAGCGGCTCGAGATCACCGACGTGCATCCACATCCCGTGAGCGCGCAGGCGCGTCTTTCGTTTGTCACCGGCAGCGAGGGTGCGGCGGAAGTGACGCTGTTCGACGCGATGGGCCGTGCAGTGCGCGTGCTGCATGCATCTGCAGCACAGTCGGTGGGCTTCCACCGTGTGGAGTTCGGTACCGGGGATCTTCCCACGGGCATCTATCACGTCGTGGTGCGTCAGGGTGCGCAGCAGGCGACGAGGAGACTCGTGATCGCGCGGTAGGTGCAGCCGCACGATTGCGACCACGAACCGGCCGGGATGCGCGCATCCCGGCCGGTGTCGTTATGCCCGGGCGGACGGACGCCCTCGTCCGTCATTGTTGGGAGGACGGACGCCCTCGTCCGTCATTGACGGATGTTCAGTGGGTGCAGGGTGGACGGGGACGTCCACCGACCGTTCGGCGGGGTCAGCTCCGATCGAGACGCGCGGCGAGGTGGAGGTCTGCGAGCACGAGTGCGGCCATGGCCTCGACGACGGGAATGACGCGCGGCACGATGCAGGGATCGTGGCGGCCGGCGCGTGCGAGGCTTCCGATGGTACTGACGGGTTTGACGGCACAGCGCAGGGTGATGCGCTCGCCGGTGGTGATTCCACCCTGGATGCCGTGTGCGCGCAGCTCCCATCCTGCATCGGTGACGGTGTCGTTGCTGTGGAACATGGCGCCGGTCAGCGCGGCGTCGGCGAAGGCGTCGCCGAGTGTCACGCCTGTCACGGCGCCGATGCTCATGAGCGCGGCGGTGAGCTCGCTCTTGGCCTTGCGGAAGACGGGCGCGCCGAGTCCCACAGCCGCGCCGTCGATGCGCAGCTCGATGATGCCGCCGCGGGAATCGCCGTCGCGGGTGCAGGCGATGAGGTCTTCTTCGATGCGCGCGGCGACGGCGGGGTCGGGACAGCGCGTGGCGTGCGCATCCACCGTGGTGCGGTCGAGGGTGTCGGGCACGTCGAGGGCCGTGTGCGTGCCGATGGCGCGGGTGAAGGCGACGATGCGCAGGCCGGTGGGAAGGATGCGCTCGGCGATGGCGCCTCCGATGACGCGGCCGAGGGTTTCCCGGCCTGAGGATCGTCCACCGCCACGGGGATCGCGCACGCCGTACTTGCGCTCCCATGCGAGGTCGGCGTGACCGGCCCGGGCCGGGAGGTTTTCATAGTCGTGACTGCGCTGGTCGGTGTTGCGCACGAGCACGGCGATGGGGGTGCCGAGTGTGACGCCCTCGTAGACACCGCTGAGGATTTCGGGTTCATCGGCTTCCGCACGGGGACTGGCGATCGTGCTCTGGCCAGGCCGTCGCCGGGCGAGCGCGGCACGGATGTCGTCGAGTGCGAGGGGGATGCCGGCGGGACATCCATCCACCACTGCTCCGAGTGCGGCACCATGGGATTCGCCGAAGGTGGTGAGGGTGAGCAGATGACCGAAGGTATTTCCGGGCATGGGTCAGTCCGTTGCTGTGGCGGTCTGGGTGTTCGTGACGTCGTCGAGGTGCCACTCGGCGCGTTGTGCCTCCGCCTGGGCTTCGAAGAAGATGCGGCCGGTCATGTAGACGTGTACGCTGGGCGGTGGCGGGGGACAGCCTGCATAGGCGAGGTCGAGCCACGCCTCGGTCTCGGGTGCACCGGTGCGTGAAGCGGGCGAGGCGGAAGCGTCGACGACGAGGCGCACCGTGCGCGGTGTGTCTGGGGTCCACCCCTCGCGCGCGCCCGTCGAGAAGACGGGCTGCCATCCTTCGGCGGCGCAGGCGCGTTCGATGGCCGGCAGCACGCCGCCGCGGCCGAAGACGGCGACGGGGCCGGGTGCGATGCCGCGCGCTGCGAGTGCGCGCAGCGATGCACGCATGCCGGCTTCGTCGGTGTCGGTCAGCGACCAGCCGCCGTTGCGGAAGGTCAGCGTGTTGCCGGCGTCGGCGTCGGTGCCGCGCGTGATGAAGGTCGACGGAAAGAGCTTGTTCTTGAGCGGTGCAGTGACCGAGAGTCCATGAAACCCGAGTTTCATCAGAAAATAGACCCCGTGCTCCTTTTCCTCGGGCGAGAGGGGGATCTTCAGGTAGCCGGTGCGTCCCCCGTCGCGCGCCAGGCTCGCCGCGCGGTGCCACACATCGCCCGCGCTGTGCTCGACCGGTCGCCCGATGATCGCGCACCAGCGCTCGGGGGCGGGTCCGACTGCCGTCGGCACGAACAATTCGAGCGGTGGCGGCAGTGTGCCCTCGGTCGCACAGCCCGGTCGCACGTAGTTCTGCTGATGCTGCCAGCGCAGACGCATGACGCGCGCCCAGTGCCATGCGCGTCCCTGCGGCAGGTAGCTGACGCGTCCCCCTTTGCGCAGATGCACGCGGCAGAACTCATGACCCACGCGCAGTTCCATCCACGATTTGACCACAGGCGCGTACTTGAGCACGATGTGCTCGCTCCACGCCGGCCAGCGTTCGGCCGCGCGCGCACCGGCTGCGAGCAGCGCGGAGAAGTCGTCGGGGTGCACGTCCCGCGGATGTGTGGAAAGGATGAGGAGGCGCGGCTCGATGCCTTCGAAATCAACCGCGTCGATGAAGCGGATGTCCACATCGAACGCGGTGGCACGCGCCCACGCACGGGGGAAGTCGTCTGCGGCCGCGGCAGTCGGGGTGGTGAGTGGGCCACCGCCGCTTGCGCTGCGCAGGGACGCAAGCACCGGCACGTCGTCGGGTACATGCGCGAGGCTGTCGGGACCGACGAGATCTGTACGCAATTCGATGCCCGCAAGTCCGCACATGCGCGCGTCGGCAACGCAGCGGGCGAGGTCGTCGGGTGCGGGAACGAGCATCCACGTCGCACCGAGCGCACCATCACGCGCGGCCTCGTGCATCCATCCCACGCAATGGACGAGCCGTTCGGCCGCGGTGAGGGGAGTGCAGTCGCGCTCGAGGCGCAGGCGGATGTGTGCGAGACGGGCATAGCGGGATTCACGATCCCACCGCATCCAATCGACTTCCTTCTCGAAGGGGAGGTCGGGACGCAGCCGTTCGCGCCGGGCGAAGGCGACCTCCTCCCATCCGTCGCGGTCGATCCAAACCACGAGTGCGCCGGGTGGGACGGCGGTGATGCCGCCGCCGGTGGCGATGATCGTATCGGGACGCATGTGCACGAGCTCATCGAGCACCTCGCGTTCGGTGGCGCGGAAGCCGGGTTCGTCGTCGCGCACAAGGTCGGCGGCGCGGCGGCCCGTGCGCAGTTCAATGTCAGCGTCGAGATCGACGGGCGTGCGGGCGAGCAGTGGGGCCGCAGTTGCGGCGAGCGTGGTCTTGCCCACGCCCCGGTGCCCGATGAGAATGATGGGAGTCATGGCAGCAGTGATCCTTATCCCACCAATGTAGCAAAAATCACCGGAGCGCCGACGCCGCCAATGGTCGGTGGACGTCCTCGTCCACCCTGCACCCACTGAACATCCGTCAAGAGTGGACGAGGACGTCCACCCTCCTTTCAATGCGAATGTGTACTTTTGCAGCATGCGATATCCCCTTGATCTGCTGCCCGGCGGCGGTGCGTCGCCGGATCTCCTCGACGTCTGGCGCGCACGCGCGCTCTGGCCCGTCCTTTCGTTCACCACGCCCGAAGGCGAACGCGTGCTGGCCTGCGGCACGGCCGCGCGCGCAGAATCTCTCGCGCCGTCGCAGGACTGGCAGCGCGAACTCCGCGCGCACCTTACCACGTTGCGCGGTGGTGAACTCTGCGCACTGTGTGACGACGGTCCGCCGGCCCTCGTCACCGTGCCCTTCGATCCCTCGCGCGCGCACGATGCGCGCTGGGGCACGCTCGCACGTGTCGCAGTGCACATTCCGATGCTCGCGGTTGTCACGGGGGGACGCCACGACGGCATTTTCACCACCGGCGAGCACATGAACGCCTCGGCGATCGTCGCCTGCTGCACTGCGCCCGATGATACGCGACCGCTGCCCGCCACTGACGACGACCACACACCCGCGTCCCCCGCCTCCTACCCCGACGCCGTACGCGCCGCGCTCGCGCGCATTGCGGCGGGCGAAGCCGAGAAGATCGTCGTCGCACGCGAGGCCGAAGAGAGCTTCCCCCGGCAGATGCGGCTCGCACCGCTCACCCGGGCGCTCGCGACTGAGCATCCATCCTCGTACAATCTTCTTCTTGCAGAATCGGACAATCGGATCTTTCTCTCCGCAACTCCCGAACGCCTCGCGCGCGTCGAACGCCACGAGATCCGCACCGAGGCGATGGCGGGCACGCTCGTCGGCACCGACGGCGCCGATGCATCGAACCTCGACGACAAGACGGCGCGCGAGCACGAGGCGGTCGTGCGCATGATCACCGGGGCGCTCGGCGGCATCTGTGCGAGCGTGGGTACGGGTGCGCGGGGACTGCGACAGGTCGGCGACGTGCGGCACGTGGTGACGCCGATCGCGGGGGTGCTCGCGAAGGGCGCCGATCTGGTGGATGCTGTGGCGGTGCTGCATCCCACGCC
>JAEYUG010000111.1 GCA_023432805.1 Bacteroidota bacterium
GACGGCGGGATGGGGGAAGACGGCGGGATGGGGGAAGACGGCGGCGGGATGCCGCCGGCAGGTGCCGCCTCGAACGAAACGGGGGAAGCCACCGTTGCGCCGGGCTGTGGTGGACCGTCCGTCGCCAGCCGCGCCGATGCTGGACGCACGATGCGTGCAGCGGACCAGCGGGATCCCTGCTGCCAGACCACGAGCACCGATCCGTCGCCATCGCGGCGGAGGTCGGGACTCATCGCCGCCACCAGCGTGTCGCCGAGCGTGATCTCGTCGCCGAGCGGCTTCCCCCCGGGGGTGAGGAACCGCGCGAGGATGCGGGAGCGCGGCCCCTGGTTGCGCTGCCATGCGAGCACGAGGGTCGAGTCATCCGCCCAGGCGATGGCGGGACGCACATCCACCACGCCGTCCCTTCGGTTGGTCACGTGGTGCACGGTGATGCCGGTCGTGCGGCCGTGCTGCAGCACCGCGCATTCGATCGCGCCCATGCGCGTGCTGCGGCGCGACCATGCGACCGCGAAGCGCTGTGCGCCGTCGTCGTCGACCGTGCTCTCGTAGCAGGATCCCCATCCCGTGCTGTCATGCAGCCCCACCCTCGCCTCCCCCGCCCCGACCTCCGCGTGGGTCGGTGTGGAAAGCACGACGGCACAGACGCACACGAGGAGTGCCGAACATGATGGGCGCGTGCTCATTGCGGGTGGTGCGGCGAGGGAGGAATGGTCATTGTGCGGTGGATTGGAAGTAGCGCTGGTATCCGATCGAGATGCCGATGCCGAGGTAGCCCGGCTCGATCGTCTCATACCCATAGAGAACGCCGCTGATCCGCAGATGGAGCGCCACGGCGGGCTTGCCGGCGGCGTAGGACGCTTCCACACCGATCTTCATCGCCTTATCGCGACGATCGACCCTGGGTGGTGGATCATACCAGGGACTGGCTCCCTTGACCTGATGAAACCCGGAGCGCACTGTCAATCCCAGGAGGAAGTCCAATCGGTAATGTGAGCTGAAGAGCGAGTATCTCGACAGCAGATCCAGGTCACGCATGTCGACGGGGCCGTACTTGTCGAAGAGATAATCGGAGACATTGCGCAGGGGCCATAAGATGATGCCAGCACCGAGACGAATGCCCATTGCCGACGACATCCAGTCGGATGTACTGCGAATCGTCACAAGGTCGAGATCGAGAAGTATGTCAATGGACCAGATGCCTGTCTTGTACGGATGATCCGTGAGAGTAAGTGGCAGGACCGTATAGCGGGCGGCGATCCCGCTCAATCGAACCTGCGGATACAACAGGCAGCCATCATCATCCCGCGCGGTCGAGTCGGATTGCACCTCGCGTGTCCCCTGCGGCTCGTGCTGCGACGCCGGCTGTGCATGCAGCCTCGCAAGTGCCAGACATGCGAGTGCGAGAAGTGCCATGATGGACGAGCGCATGTTGATTGCAGAAGGCGCGAGGAACGGGGACAGACTCATTTTGCTGCGGGGTTGAAGTAGCGTCGATACCCGAGCGAGATGCCGATGCCGATGGAGCCCGTCTCGAACGTCTTGTAGCCGAAGAGGACGCAGCCAGCGCGGAGGTGAAACGACAGCACGGGATTCCAGATGGCGAAGGAATACTCCGCCCCAAGCTTCACGGCCGCATCGCGACTCATCACAGTTGCGGAAGTAAAAGGCTCCCGGTCGTCGACGTAGTGATCGCCACGTCGGACTGTCACTCCCAGCAGGAAGTCGAGTCGCGAACGGGAGCCGTACATCGAGTATCTCGACAACAGGTCCTTGTCTACCATGCCGATGAGGAAGTACTCATAGTACTTGTCGTCTTGCACGTCGGGAATCGTCCAGGCGACAATACCATATCCGAGACGAATCCCAAGTGCCGATGAACTCCCGACGGATGCGCTGCGAATCGAATAAATGTCCAGGTCGAGGATGTAGTCGAACGAAAACACGAAGGGAGGGAGAGACATGGGGTCGAACGTTCGCGGCAGATAGGTGCCATTGAACGTGAGGCTGCTCAATCGAATCCGCGTGTACAGTTCCGTGCTGTCATCCTGCGCGGTCGAGTCGGATTGCACCTCGCGTGTCCCTTGCGGCTCGTGCTGCGGCACCGGCTGTGCATGCAGCGTCGCGAGTGGCAGACATGAGAATGCGAGGAGCATCGCGATGAGGAGGCGCCAGTGGAATGCAGCCGGGATCGACAAGGGAGGAGCGCTCATTGTTCGACCGATTGGAAGCAGCGCTGATACCCGAGCGAGAGGCCGATGCCGATGGAGGCCGCTTCGATGGGCTCATACCCGAACAGAACGCAGCCGGCGCGGATGTGAAACGACAGCACGGGATTCCAAAGGGCGAAGGAATAGCCCGCCCCAAGCTTCAATGCCGCATCCGTGCTGCGAACGGTGAGTGGTGAAAAAGGTGTCCTGTATTGGATGGGGTGATCCCCGAACCGTGTCGTCAATCCCAGAAGAACGTCCAGCCGAAAACGCGAGCTGCAGACCGAGTATCGGGATAGGAGATCCAGGTCCTGCATCCGGATGTGATGGTACTCGTGGTACGTGTTGTGACCATACTCGGAAAATCCGACAGTCCAGGCAATCCACCCGGCCCCGAGACGAAGACCGATTGCAGACGACATCCCATCGGATGTGCTGCGCGTCGAATACATGTCCAGATCGAGCAGTGCATCCATCGAATACACGTATGGAGGTGCGAGAGTGGGATCGATTGCGCGTGGCAGGAAGGTGCCATTGATCGTGAGGCTGCTCAGTCGAATCCGCGTATACAGTCCCGTGCTGTCATCCTGTGCGGTCGAGTCGGATTGCACCTCGCGTGTCTCTTGGGGCTCGTGCTGCGACGCCGGCTGTGCATGCAGCCGTGCGGCAGGTGCAATCGCCAGCGCGGCGAGCAGCAGCATACCTGTCCAGCATCGAGTCATCAGGCAACCCCGAAGTGAGAGGGCGGATCAGTAGTGACGGATGAAAGGTAGGGCGATTCGCTTCCGGAGGCAAGTGGGAATCGTGTCGTGACGCGGTGCGCGACGCGCACGCGCAACGTCGAACCTGCGCGCGCAGGGCGGTGCGGAAGCCGCTGCACGCGCATGCACGAGGGCAGCCCGGCAGACGTTGAACGGGACTGCGCGGGGCTGTAAGTTGATAGGATTGACTTTTTGTCTCGAACTAGACGGTGTGCATGCTGCATGGCAGGGCGAAAGGCGCCTGACACGACGGTGAAGAAGGTGAAGAAGAGCACGGGCGCGCGCGCAACGGCAGCTTCCGCTGCGGAGGCCCCGGCGAAGACGCCGCGAGCGACGAAATCGGCGGCCGCCGCTGCGGCCGCACCGGCCGCACATGCCGGCGTCGCGACCGCATCCCCCCTTGCGACCGCATCCGCCCTGGTGATCGAGGGCGCGCGCGTCAACAACCTGCGCAACATCTCGATCACGCTGCCCCACAACGCGCTGAGCGTCGTGACCGGCGTGAGCGGAGCGGGCAAGTCGAGCCTCGCCTTCGACACGATCTACGCCGAGGGACAGCGCCGCTACGTCGAATCGCTCTCGGCCTACGCGCGGCAGTTTCTCGAGCGCATGAACAAGCCCGACGTCGACGTGATCCAGGGCATCCGACCCGCCATCGCGATCGAGCAGCGCACCGTCGCCCGCAATCCCCGCTCCACCGTCGGCACCACCACCGAAATCTACGACTACCTGCGCCTCCTGTTCGCGCGCATCGGCCGCACCTACTGCCGCCACGACGACACGCTCGTGCAGCGCGATTCGGTGCGCACCGCGATGGAGGCGCTCACAACCCTCGACGACGGCACGCGGCTCTACATCACGTTTCCGATGCACCGGCACGAGGGGAAATCGTTCGCGGAGGAATGCGAGAACCTGCGCACCCAGGGCTTCTCGCGCATCCTCACCGACGGCACCGTGCACGATCTCGACGACGGCACACCCGTCGGAAGCGACGGCAGCCCGCTGCCCGACGATGCCGAGGTGCTCGTGCTTGTGGACCGCCTCGTCTGGCGCACGGGCGACGACCACGCGCGCGTGATCGATTCGCTCGAGACGGCGTTCACCGAGGGAGACGGCTACGTGCGCGTGATCGACGCGGGCACGGGCAGGGAGCTGCGCTTCAGCGCGCGCTACCAGTGCTCGACCTGCCACGAGAAGTACGCCGAACCGGAACCGCAGCTCTTCTCGTTCAACAGTCCCACCGGAGCGTGCCCGACTTGTCAGGGATTCGGACGCACGACCGGCATCGATCCGAATCTCGTCGTGCCGAACGTGAACCGCACGCTCGCCGAGGGAGCGGTGCAGCCGTGGACGACGCCGAAGCACAGCAAGCACCAGCGCGATCTCGAGCGCGTGGCCGCGCAGAAGGGCGTGCCGCTCGACGTGCCCTGGCGGGCGCTCACGCGCGAGCAGCGCGAGTTCGTGTGGAACGGGACGAAGGGATTTCTCGGCATCCGCGGATTCTTCGCGATGGTCGAGGAGAAGAACTACAAGATGCACTACCGCATCCTCATGGCACGCTATCGCGGGTACACGACCTGCGAGGCCTGCGAAGGCACGCGGCTGCAGCCGGATGCGCGCGCGGTGCGCGTGGCCGGGCACACGCTCGGCGCGCTGGTGGCGATGCCGCTGGACCGGCTGCGCGAATTCTTCGACACGATCGATCTCTCGCCGTTCGAACGCGACGTGGCGGGTCGCATTCTCGAGGAGGTGCGCAAGCGCCTGCACATTCTCGACGGCATCGGTCTCGGCTACCTGACGCTCGACCGGCTCTCGCACACGCTCAGCGGCGGCGAGGCCCAGCGCATCAACATCGCGACGTCGCTCGGATCGGCGCTGGTGGGATCGATGTACGTGCTCGACGAACCGACGATCGGACTGCATCCCCGCGACAACACACGCCTGATCTCGATTCTCACCTCGCTGCGCGACGAGGGCAACACGGTGATCGTGGTCGAACACGACATGGAGATGATGCAGAAGGCGGATCTGATCGTGGATATCGGTCCCGGTGCCGGCGAGCTCGGGGGACGTGTCGTCGCGATGGCTTCCCCCGCGCAACTGGTCAAGAACCGCGAGAGTCTGACGGGCCGCTACATGGCGGGGAAGCTGTCGATCCCCATCCCCGCGAAGCGCCGCACCGCGCAGGGCGAGCTGGTGATACTCGGCGCCGCGCAGAACAATCTGAAGGGGATGGACGTGCGCGTTCCCCTCGGCGTGCTGACCTGCATCACGGGCGTGAGCGGATCGGGCAAAAGCACGCTCGTGCACGACGTACTGTACGCGGGCCTGAAGAAGGAGCTCGAGGGGGCGTATGAAGACGAGGTCGGGAGCTTCGGC
The DNA here is from genome assembly GCA_023432805.1 of Bacteroidota bacterium. Classification (GTDB taxonomy): domain Bacteria; phylum Bacteroidota; class Ignavibacteria; order SZUA-365; family SZUA-365; genus JAEYUG01. The sequence goes on from JAEYUG010000111.1 coordinate 5,351, forward strand.
GGCTTCCGCGGGGTGAAGCGGATTCAGCACGTGGAGATGGTGGATCAGAGCCCGATCGGCCGCACGCCGCGATCCAATCCCGTCACCTACATCAAGGCCTTCGATGTGATCCGCGACGTGTTCGCCTCGACGCCGGCCGCGAAGGCGCACGGGTACACGCCGGGGTCGTTCTCGTTCAACGTGCCGGGGGGACGCTGCGACACCTGCGAGGGCGACGGGTTCATCAAGGTCGAGATGCAGTTCATGGCCGACCTGTACCTCGAGTGCGAGAGCTGCCGCGGGGCGCGCTACAAGCGCGAGATTCTCGAGGTGCGCTTTCACGGGAAGAACATCGTCGACGTGCTGGGCATGACGGTGACCGAGGCGATCGCGTTCTTCGAGCGCGTGCCGCGCATCGTCAACCGGCTGCAGGTGCTCGAGGATGTCGGCCTCGGCTACATGAAACTGGGGCAGTCGGCCACGACGCTCAGCGGCGGCGAGGCCCAGCGGCTGAAGCTCGCGCTGCACCTGGCCTCGAAATCGGACGAGCATACCCTTTTTCTCTTCGACGAGCCGACGACGGGTCTGCACATGCACGACATCGCGCGCCTGCTCGGATGCTTCAACGAGCTGATCGCGGCGGGACACAGCGTGGTGATCATCGAGCACAACATCGACGTGATCAAGAGCGCCGACTGGGTGATCGACCTGGGTCCCGAAGGCGGCGACGCCGGCGGCCGCGTGGTGGTGGCGGGCGTGCCCGAAGAGGTCGCGCGCACGAAGGAGAGTCATACGGGACGGTATCTGCACACAGCATTGCACTAGCGTTTCAAGGAGGTACTGGTCATGGATATCCTCACACAGGTGTACTGGCACAACTCGGTGCAGCAGTGGCTCATCGCGCTCGGCATCGCCGTGGCGGTATTCATCGTGCTCAAGATCGGGCAGCGGGTGCTGGTGCGGCGGCTGCGCTCGCTGTCGAAGCGCACCTCGACCGACATCGACGACATGCTCGTCGACATGCTGCGCGGTACGAAGCGGCTCGTGCTGCTCGTGGCCGCCGTCGACATCGGCGCGCAGTACCTGGTGCTGTCGCCGGGCGTGACGCGCGTGCTCGGGCACGTGACCTTCATCGCGGTGCTGCTGCAGGTGGCGCTGTGGGGAAATCACCTGGTGCAGTATTTCATCGCGCGGTCCATGCGCCGCCGTGCCGAAGAGGGCGACTCGAGCGGAAGCCTCGCGGCGCTGGGCTTCCTGAGCCGCATCGTACTGTGGACGCTGGTGGTGCTGATTGCGCTGCAGAACATGGGCATTGACGTGACGGCGCTGGTGGCGGGACTCGGCATCGGCGGCATCGCCATCGCACTTGCCGCGCAGAACATCCTCGGCGATTTGTTCGCCTCGCTGTCGATCATCGTCGATCGTCCTTTCGTCGTCGGCGACACCATCAACGTCGACACCTTCACCGGCACGGTCGAGCATGTGGGACTCAAGACCACGCGGGTGCGCAGCGTGTCGGGCGAGCAGTTGGTCTTCTCGAACACCGACCTGCTCAAGAGCCGCATCCGAAACTTCAAGCGGATGGAGGAGCGGCGGGTGCTGTTCCTGCTCGGCGTCGAGTACGGCACGCCGGCCGACGCACTGCGTCGCATTCCCGACCTCGTGCGCGATGTGATCGAGAGCGTGGAGGGCGTGCGTTTCGACCGCGCGCATTTCAAGGAATTCGGTGCATCGAGTCTGAACTTCGAGGTGGTGTACTACGTCACCTCACCCGACTATACGACGTACATGGATCTGAACCAGGCCGTCAACTTTGGGATCCACGAGGTGTTCACGCGCGAGGGCATCGCGTTCGCGTTTCCCACGCAGACGCTGCATCTGGCTGGTGCGGGCACGGAGCCCGTGGCGGTGGCCCTGCGCACGGAGGATGCGCGATGATCGCATTCACCAAGGCCGAAGGCGCGCAGAACGATTTCGTGGTGATCGAGGATCTGGATCGTCGCATCGCACGCGAGGCGCGCGTGGCGCTCGCCCGCGTGATGTGTCATCGCCGCCGCGGCGTGGGAGGCGACGGCGTGATCTTCATCGAGCGGTCGCAGATCGCGGGGCACGACTTCACGATGGCCTTCCACAATCCCGACGGCAGCGACGGATCGATGTGCGGCAACGGGGGACGCGCCGCGGCGCTGTACGCCCACGCGCGCGGCATCGCCGGCGCGGACATGCGCTTCGATGTACTCGAGCGCGCGTACCGTGCGGAGGTGCGTGACGAGGGCATCCGTCTGCACTTTCCCGCGCCGACGGTGATCTACACCGACATGCGGCTCGAGGCGTACGTGCATGGCGCGGCGCAGGTGTTTCCCGCGCGCTTCGTGCACAACGGGGCTCCGCACGTGGTGCTGCTGCTTGCGGATCTTCCTTCAGCGCTGGCCGCACCGATCGATGCTGTGGATCTGAATGCGATCGGGCGGGCGCTCCGTCAGCATCCGATGTTTCGTCCCGACGGCGCGAACGTGAACATCGTCGACACGTCGGGCGACGAGCTGCGGATCCGCACCTTCGAGAAGGGGGTGGAGGGCGAGACCGAGGCCTGCGGCACGGGCACGCTGGCGGCGGGGATGATGGTGCATGCGGCGACGGGGGCTTCCGCACCGCTCGCGCTGCGCACCCGCGGGGGCGACCTGCTGCGCGTGCACTTCGATGCGGATGCGCAGCATCCTCTGCATGATCCCGCACACTATGCGAGGGCGCTCGCGCTCGAGGGTCCCGCCCGCCTCGTGTTCGAAGGGCAGTGGGATGAAGTGCGGGGCGAGCTGGCTGCGTGTCCCGAGTCTGCCGCCGGTGGAGGCGCGGCATGAGGTGGCGGCATCTGTTCGGTCCCGTACCCTCGCGGCGGCTCGGGGTCTCGCTCGGCATCGATCTGACGCCGGAGCGGAGTTGCACGCTGAACTGCGTGTACTGCGAGTGCGGGCGCACGGAGGAGCTGACGCTCGCGCGGCGCGCGTACGTGCCGACCGAGGAGGTGATCGCCGAGCTGCGCGGGTATCTGTCGGAGGGCCCCGCCCTCGATTCGATCACGTTCTCGGGATCGGGCGAGCCGACGATGCACACGGGTCTCGGCGAGATCATCGCGATGCTGCGGGCGGAGTATCCCCAGTACGCGGTGACGGTGCTGACCAACAGCTCGCTGCTGCATCTGGAGGAGGTGCGTGCGGCGCTGCTGCCGGCCACGCGCGTGGTGCCGTCGCTCGACGCGGTGTCGGATGGGGCGTTTCTGAAGATCAATCGTCCCGTGAAGGGACTGACGAACGCGATGGTGCTCGAGGGATTGCGGACATTCGCATCCGAATATCGCGGGGAGTTGTGGCTGGAGGTGTTTCTGGTGCCGGGCGTGAACGATTCGGACGAGGAGCTGGCGCTGCTGCGTGCGGAGGTGGACCGGCTGGGCGCGACGCGCGTGCAGATCAATACGCTTGATCGTCCCGGTGCCGTGTCGTGGATCGCGCCTGCCTCGTCGGCGCGGCTGCATCATGCGGCGGCGATGCTGGGTCCGCATGCCGAGGTGGTGTCACGCCACGGTGCAGGTGGCGCGGCCGCGGTGGTGGGTGGCGACGAGTTGCGTGCGCGGATTCTCGCGACGGTGCTGGTGCGTCCCTCGACCGTCGACGACCTGGTCGAGGCGATGGGTGCCGAGCGCGACGCGGTGACGGGCGTGCTGGATGACCTGCTCGGTGAAGAGCGGGTGATCACCCGCCGCGAAGACCGCGGGGTGTTTTACGTGGGGAGGAAGGGGTAGGAAAGGTCGGTGGACGTCTTCGTCCACCAGACAGGTCGGTGGACGTCTTCGTCCACCCAGCACCCACTGAACACCCGTCAAGAGTGGACGAGGACGTCCACCCTCCTTTCGAGTGGAGGTACGCGCTCCGTTACAACATCAACCCCGCAGTAATGGCGAGGGCGAGGCAGAGGAGCATCACGCGCAGGGCGTGGGTGCGGTTGCCTTCCTTGAAGAGGACGATGGGTCCGTAGCCGGCGCCGGCCGAGAGTCCTGCCAGCGTGGCGCCGTACGAGAGTCCCGCGTGGATGTAGGCTTCCGCAATGGCGATCGATGCGCCACAGTTGGGAATCAGTCCGAACGCGCCGATCACCGCGACCTCGAGCATGTGATTGACGCCGAGCGTTCGCACGATGTCTTCCGCATGCATGTACGAGAGGCCGATGCCGATCACGAGCGTCACGCCGTAGACCCACGCAAAGATCTCGCCGGTGCGGCGAGTGCTGTGCACGAACACTTCCTTCCATGGGGCAGAGTGCAGTTCGTGTTCGATGGTCGCGACGATCTGCGACTTGGCGGGACGCACCTCGCCCGCGTAGTGGCGGCGGCGCAACACGAGGTCGACCGCGTAGCCGGCGACGATGCCGATGAGCGCTTTGACGCCGAGCAAGCCGAGGATGGGGGTGTAGAGTCCGCCATGCGCGAGCATGACGGGAATGGCCTCATCGCTGGTGGCGAGGTAGGTTGCGACGAGGGTGCCAAGGGTGATACGGCGGCCGACGTAGAGCGAGGTGACGAAGACCGACATCCCGCATTGGGGAATGAGGCCGAGCACGGTGCCGATGAGGGGTCCCCACGCTCCGTTGATGCGCGTGAGCGAGAGCACGTCGAGTCCGCGATGATGCCAGAGATACTCGAGCAGGAAGTAGAGGATGAACAGCACCGGTATCATCGGTGCGGTATCGACGAGCGTGTGCCAGGCCAGGTCGAGGAAGCTTCCGCCGTGTTCATGCGCGTGCTGTGCCGCGACGGGGATGTGCTGCGCGAGGATCATCCTCTCAATATGTCGAATTCACGCGACACATGCGTTCGGGGGTATCCTCAGAAATACACGCGGTAGAGGAGCTTGACGTTGCGGCCGGGCTCGGGCATGACCGAGCGCACACGCGAGAGGTGCACGCGGTATTCGGTGTCGAGGAGGTTTTCGGCGACGAGCACGAGGGTGTGCAGAAAGATGCCTGTCGAGAGCTGGTACTGCGCGAGGAGATCGACAACGGCGTATCCCGCGGTCGGTTGCTCGAACTCGCCGGTGCGGTGCTGCGCGGTGGCGGCGCGGAGCGAGGCCCCCAGCACGAGGGGTCCGCGGGTGTAGCGTAGCGAAGTCTTCGCGGTGAGGGGCGGCATCTGCGGCAGCGGGGTTCCGGTGGCGCTGAGGGTGCCGTGCACGTACGAGGCGGTGAGTGCGACGTTCCAGTGCGAGGCGAAGAGCCACTCGGCCATGGTTTCCGCACCGGTCAGCACGGCGTCGCCGCCCGCGAACTGGTAGAGCGGCAGCAGGGTGCGGAAGTTGATCGTGCCGGTGTTGCGGGGATAGATGTAGTTGGTGAACCCGGTGCGGAAGAGGGTCAGCGACGCGCGATGGTTCTCGCCCTCGTAGCGGGCGAAGAGGTCGAGGCCGATGCCGTGCTCCATGGCGAGGGCGGGATTTCCGATTTCGTAGGAGTAGGCCGCGAGGTGGGGTCCTTCGCTATAGAGCTCCTCGAGCGCCGGCGCGCGGGAGGTGCGCAGCAGCGTGGCACCGGCGGCGATCCCCGCACCGAGGTCGTAGACGGCGGAGAGTCCGCCGGAGAAGGAGGCGAAGCTGCGGCGCGAGATGCTTCCGATCGTGCGTGAGGTGCGCTCGGTGTCGGGCGTGACGTCGGCGATGTCGCCGCGCAGGGAGGCGACGAGGGTCAGATCGCCGAGTGGGATTTCCTCCATCCCATACAGTGCGAAGGCGCGCTCGACGGAGGCGGGGGTGGTGACGAAGCCGCTGGCGGCGAAGTCGCGCCACTGGGTCCACACGCCCACGCTGCCGCGGCTGAAGGGACCGATCGCCGCGTGGTGCGCGCGCGCGCCGGCGTTGGCGGTCAGCACGCCGAAGCGTGCGCCGATGATGCCCGAGGCTTCGCGCTCTTCGTGGTAGTAGCGCGCGTAGGAGGCGTCGAGTTCGATGCGCTGCACGAGGGCGGCGGGAAGGAGTTCGGCGCGGGCGCCGTACTGGCTGCGGGTGATGTCGACGTCGACGCCGTTGGGATGCGCGCCGACGAAGCCACCGGGGATTCCGTAGGTCGACGTGTAGGTCGATGCGGAAGCGCCCGCGAATCCCCATGCCCCCGGGACGCTCGCACCGAGCGAGGCGCCGGTGGTGCGGATGGCGGTGTTGCGCAGGATGCCCGCGGGGGTGGTGATGTCGTCGGTGGTGCGCAGGCTGGCGTCGCCGCGCAGGGCGAGGGGTCCCGCCGGTACGCGCAGTTCGATGCCGGCGGCGCCACCGGTGTTCACGGTCTCGCCCTGCAGACTGGCGGTGCCGTGCACGTGGTCGGGACGCAGGGTGGGGATTTCGCCGCGTGCGACGTTCACGACGCCGCCCATGGCGTTGGCGCCGTACATGAGGGCGGCGGGTCCGCGCACGATCTCGATGCGCTCGGCGTTCATCGGATCGATGGCGACAGCGTGGTCGCTGGCCGTGGCGGAGAGGTCGCCGGTGCGCGCCCCGTCTTCGAGAATCAGCAGCCGGTCTCCTCCCATGCCTCGCAGCACGGGGCGTGCGGGGGCGGGACCCATGCTGCGCTGTGCGACACCGGGTTCGTTGTCGATGGTTTCGGCGAGGGTGCGGCCGAGCTGCTGCTGGAGCTTGCGGCCGGAGATTTCGACGGCGGGTCGGGTGAGGCGTTCGGTGCTGCGGCTGTCGGCTTCGATTACGACGCCCTCGGTGACGAAGGCGGTGGCGGTCATGGCGAGCATGACGTCGATCGAGTCGTTTGAGTGCAGGGTGAGTCGCAGCTGCAGCGGCTGGTATCCGACGCGGAAGGCCTTGAGCGTGTAGGTGCCGGCGGGCACGCGGGTGAAGTGGAAGTCGCCCTCTTCGTGTGCGGTGGTCGAGCGGTTGAGTTCGACCAGGAGCACGGAGGTCCACCCCAGCGGTTCGAGCGATTCGCGGTCGCGCACGATGCCGGTGATCGTGCCCGTGGCGAGGTCGGCTGTGGGGCCGGGGTTGGATCCGCCGGCCATGGACTGGGTGCAGAGCGGGGGGAGGAGGGAAAGAAAAAGAAGAACGCGGAATACGCGAAAGAAACGGAACAGGGTTTGGGGGAACAGGTCAGTCGAAAGGTCGGTGGACGTCTTCGTCCACCAGAAAGGTCGGTGGACGTCTTCGTCCACCACGGGAGGACGGACGCCCTCGTCCGTCTTGGTGTGTGAGGACACGATGGATGTGTCAGGTGCTTGTCGGTGTACGTGGGTCACGGGGTGACGCTCACCGGAATGGCTGGGGTGCGGAAATCGGGGTGACCGGCATGCATGAGGCGGATTTCGAGCGTGGTGCTGCCGGCGGACTTGCCCTTGAGCTGGAAGGTCCACCGACCGGCCTCGCGCTCGATTTCGGCGATGTCGTGTGTCGCGAAGCCGAATTCGAGGGTCTTGGTGGTGTCGTCGGGCTGGAAGCGGTCGCCGTCGGCGTCGAGGAACCAGATGGTGAGGTTCTCGGTGCGCTGGTCGGCCTTGACGGAGAGGGATCCTGTGACGGTGCCTTCGCTGACGGTGACGAGGTCGGTGGAGCCGCGGGCGATGACGAGTCCTTCAGCCTCTTCGTGGTCGTCAGTGCCGGGGGTGACGGGATTGTCGTCCTTGCACGCGCCGATGCCGATGGCGAGCAGGGGGATGAGGGTGGCGAGGGCGAGGATGCGTGTGTAGCGTGACATGGGAAGTTTCGAATGTGTATGTGTGGGGGATCGGACGGTGGACGTCTTCGTCCACCCTGTACTCACTGAACATTTGTCAACAGTGGACGAGGACGTCCACCGACCTTTCGAGTGGACGGGGGCGTCCACCGACCGATCCTGGGCCGCGGGCGGGGGGGAGGTGCGTTGTGGGCGATGCGAAACATGACAGCTTCAAATATCGTACTGAGTCAATCACGCGGCAAGTCGCGTATCCCGCCCCGCTTGGTGTCCGTAAAATCCCTATATTGGCGCGAATGGACAGGTTCCGATGAAGACTCTCGATCTTGCTGAAACCATCCGCATGTCGCTCGCGTCGCTGCGTGCGAACAAGCTGCGGGCTGCGCTCACGTTGCTGGGTATCGTGATCGGTGTGTTCTCGTTCATCGGTGTGATGACGGGCATCGAAGTGCTGCAGTCGACGATCGAGTCGAGCTTCAACGTGCTCGGCACGAACACGCTCAATGTGACCAAGTATCCTGCCGTGAGCCATGGTCCCGGAGACCGCGAAAAGTACCGCAACCGGAAGGATCTGACCATCGAGCATGGTGAGTATCTGCGCGAGAACCTCAAGCATGCGCAGTACGTCAACATCCAGGTCAACAGCTGGGGCGGGGTGGTGGCCTACGGCAACAAGAAGACGAATCCCAACGTCGGCATCGTCGGAGGAACCTCCGACATTGCACAGGTTTCGAGCCGTGACATCGAGTCGGGACGTATCTTCAACGAAGCCGAGCTCGAACAGGGCCGTTCGTTTGCCGTGCTCGGTATGGGCGTGGCGAAGATGTTGTTCACGCGCGAGGATCCCCTCGGCAAGACAGTGCGGGTCGACGGGCGACCCTACACCGTGATCGGCGTGATTGCCGAGAAAGGCGGACTCTTCGGGGCGAACGAAGACAACTTCGTGTTCATTCCCTACACCACCTTCGCGCAGCAGTACGGCAAGGCGCGACGGGTGAGCTTCCAGATCAAGGCGGCGGATCAGGCCGATTTCGAAACGATGACCGACGAGGTGATCGGCATGCTGCGCGCACTGCGGCGCGTGCCGCCCGGCGAGGAGAACGACTTCGAAATCATGACCAACGAGTCGCTGATCGGCGAAGTGAACAAGCTGACCTACTACATCCGCATGGGCACGGGGGCGGTGTCGGCGATCGCGCTGCTCGCAGCGGGCATCGGCATCATGAACATCATGCTCGTGTCGGTCACCGAACGCACACGCGAGATCGGGATCCGCAAGGCGCTGGGCGCAACGAGGCGCAGCATCCTGCAGCAGTTCCTGACTGAGGCGGTGGTGATCTGCGAGGTGGGGGGTGTGATCGGCATCGTGCTGGGACTCGGGGGCGGAAACATTGTTGCGGCGTTGCTCGACATTCCACCGGTGCTGCCGATCGGCTGGGCACTGATCGGGGTGGCGGTGACGTCGATGATCGGGGTGGCGTTCGGGGTCTATCCCGCGTGGAAGGCGTCGAATCTGGATCCGATTGAAGCGCTGAGATATGAATAGTGGACGCGGACGTCCACCGACCTTTCTGGTGGACGCGGACGTCCACCGACCTTTCGAGTGCACACATTCACATGGATGACATATGATGGAACTTCCGAAGATTGAACACACCTGCGTCGAGCGCTTTCTGACCTATGTGGCCTATGATACGCAGTCCGATGAAAACTCGACGACCTTTCCGAGCACGCTCAAGCAGAAGGTGCTCGGCGAGGTGCTCGTGCGCGAACTGCTCGACCTCGGGCTCGGCGATGCGGCGATGGACGAGTACGGCTACGTGACAGCCACCATTCCCGCCACCAGCGACAAGGCGGACGTGCCCGTCATCGGCTTCATCGCGCATATGGATACCTCGCCCGAGGTCAGCGGCGCCGACGTCAAACCGATCCTTCACGCGAACTACGACGCAAAGGACATCGTGCTGCCTGCGGATCCCTCGATCGTGATCACCGTTGCCGACAATCCCGACCTCGCCGGCAAGCAGGGCGAGACCATCATCACCGCCGACGGCACCACCCTGCTCGGCGCGGACAACAAGTGCGGGATCGCCGAGATCTTCGACGCGGCCGCCTTCTTCGTGACCCATCCCGAGGTGAAGCACGGCGTCATCCGCATCTGCATCACCCCCGACGAGGAGGTCGGCCAGGGCACGAAGTACTTCGACGTCGAGAAGTTCGGCGCGAAGTACGCCTACACCATCGACGGCGAGCAGCTCGGATCGATCGAGAACGAAACCTTCTGCGCCGACAGCATGACCCTGACCTTCCGCGGTGTCAACATCCATCCCGGCTTCGCCAAGAACAAGCTCGTCAACAGCATCAAGATCGCTGCCGACTTCATCGCCGCGCTACCGAAGGAGGGCCTCTCGCCCGAGACCACTGCCGACAAGGAAGGCTACGTCCATCCCTACGTGCTCACCGGCGGCATCGAGGAGACCAGCGTCAAGTTCCTCCTCCGCTCCTTCGAGGTCGACGAACTCCGCACGCAGGAGTCCATGCTGCGCGCACTCGCAGACGAGACCGTGGCGAAGTACCCGAAGAGTTCGTTCGATGTGAAGGTGGATGAGTCCTATCGCAACATGCGCTTCGTGCTGGATGAGCATCCCCACGTGATCGAGCATGCACGCGAGGCGATCCGTCGTGCAGGCGTCGAGCCGCATCTCGGAAGCATCCGCGGCGGTACCGACGGTGCGCGCCTCTCGTACATGGGACTCCCCTGCCCGAACATCTTCGCCGGCGAGCACAGCTTCCACTCCAAGCGCGAGTGGGTGAGCATCGAAGACATGAAAAAGGCCGTGGCCACCATCATCCACCTCGCCTGCATCTGGGAGGAAAAGGCCTGAACCGGCGCGGAATGCCGCCCATTGTGAAAAAAACTCGCAAAAGGTCTTGCAAATCGCTTGACAAACGCTATATTTGTTACTGCCAATAGCTCTGGTTTCGGCCCTCCCTACCGGGATCAGAAAAAACGCTTGGCATACCGCTCCCTCCCCGGGAGCGGTTTTTTTTTGGCCCTCCTTCCGGAACCGGGGGCTTCCGCGGGGTGTTGAGGAAGCATCACCAGACTGAGAGGTTGTCATGTTCCGCATCCGCATCGCCGCTTGCGCCGTGCTCGTGTTCTTCGCGTGCCGTCCGGACGCATCCCCCCTTCATGCGCAGGTCGCCGTGCACGTCGCGTTTCCGGTGCTGAGCTTCACGAAGCCCGTCGACATCCAGCACGCGGGTGATGGGAGCGGCCGGCTGTTCATCGTCGAGCAGGCGGGCGCGATTCGCGTGATCGCGGGCGACAGCACCGCGACGAGTGCGCCGGTGTTTCTCGACATCCGCGCGCGGGTGCAGAGCAGCGGCAACGAGCAGGGACTCCTCGGCCTCGCCTTTCATCCCAACTACGCCGAGAACGGCTTCTTCTACGTGAACTACACGGCTTCGTCGCCCGAGCGCACGGTGATCGCGCGCTTCAGCAGGTCGGCGACGGACCCCAACGTGGCCGACGCAGCGAGCGGCACGGTGCTGCTCGAATTCGCGCAGCCGTACTCGAACCACAACGGCGGACAGATCGCCTTCGGCGCGGACGGCTTCCTCTACATCGCGACCGGTGACGGGGGATCCGGCGGCGACCCGCAGGGCAATGCGCAGAACCGCCGCTCGCTCCTCGGAAAGATCCTCCGCATCGACGTCGACCGCACCGAAGGGGCGCTCGCCTACGCGATCCCCGACGACAATCCCTACAAGAACAACGATGCCGGTCTGCGCGAGGAGATCTGGGCCTACGGCCTGCGCAATCCCTGGCGCTTCAGCTTCGACCCAGCGACCAGTGAGTTGTGGACGGGCGACGTCGGCCAGAGCCGCCGCGAGGAGATCGACATCATCCGCCCCAGCGGCAACTACGGGTGGAACACCATGGAGGCATCGCTCTGCTACTCGCCGCAGAGCAACTGCGACACGACCGGTCTCATCCTCCCGATCTGGGAGTATCCCCGCACCGCCGGCGTGTCGGTGACCGGCGGCCACGTCTATCGCGGCACGGCCGTGCCCGCGCTCGTGGGCGAGTACGTGTACGCGGACTTCGGCACGGGCACGATCTGGGGACTGCGCCGCACGCCCGGCGGCGTGGTGAACCGCACGCTCGTGGCGACCGGCCGCAACATCTCGACCTTCGGCGTGGACGAGCGCGGGGAGCTGTACTTCGCCTCGTTCGACGGACGCATCTCGCGCTTCGTCGCGACCATCACGAGTGTGGGGGATGGTGCCCGGGCGCACCCCGCGGATGTGCGCATCACCGACCTCTGGCCCCAACCGCTCACATCCGGCGGAAGCCTCGCGCGCCTCGCCTTCGACCTCGTGCGCACGGATGTCGTCGAGGCGCTCGTGACCGACGTGCTCGGTCGCACCGTGCTGCGTGCCGATCTCGGCATGCGCGTGGCGGGTGCGCACACCGTGCAGCTCGACCTCGCCGGGCTCGCGCCGGGCGCCTACCGCTGCACCCTCGCAACCGGCACCACCCGCACCTTCCGCACCTCCCGCGCCCTGCTCGTCACCCGTTGATGCACCTTCGCGGAGGGGCTCGGGCAGCGAGGGGTTGACAGCTCACGGCAACGACTCTTTCCACGCATTCTTTTCGGTAACATCTTTATGAGTCAATTCGGGAGTCAATGCACGATTCACATTGACCTTGACAAGGAAAGGCTGGGTTGATATTTTCATTTATTGATCCATCACCATAGAGCCACATCTCTCCCCGCCATCGGGAGTCAGGTTACCTTCGTGCGATATAAATCCTCTACTCGAGGGTTTTAATAGATCCGTTCCTTATCACCGTGCGAGACATCGGTGACACAGCTTTATGTCATACCCCTGACTCATCGCTGTTGCTGAGCACAAAACCGCATCGAAGGAGTAAACCATGTTCCAGACAAAGAAGTGGATCGGCGTGCTTGCGTTGATTGGCACGATGATCATAGGTGGGTGCGAGGATAACGCGAGTTCCCCTGATCCGAATTCTGGTTCGAGCAGCACGTTCAACCCATTCAGTCACACGCAAGGAGCTCGTGGAGAATACGTCGCATGGCTTAGTTCGTCAGTAACAGACAACGATTGGTTCTGGTATGTCGACAACGATCGCACGAGCCACATCACGGATACTGAGTACGATTTCAAGGATTGTACTGCGTCGTTCCAAAGGGCATCTGGATATTACAACCCTGGCTCGGTCGCCTTCAACAATCGTGGACTGTTCTCAGATTCCACGGCGTTCTACAGGTTCGATGGGAACACCTTCTCTCTGAACGGTGGTTCGTACGTGTGGGAGATCGGTGGCTCTGTCGCGATCACCGCGTTCACAGATACGATTGTCGCCCCTTCGTCGAAGGTGCAGATTACATCGCATCGCGTCTATGATTCTGTGAGCAAGTCGAGTAGCATGGTGGTGAAATGGTACCCGAACAACATCTCCAATTACTCAGTGGTGGTAATCCTGCAAGGGAAGGATTCGAATAACCCAGGAGTTGGGTTCATGGCAACGGTCGAGGACACAGGGTCCCTGACGATCCCTGCATCAACATTCAGCGGCCAAGCGGATCAGAAGTTCGTGTTGTCGATCAGCCGGGGTGTCCATAAAACCGGAGTACTCCCGAATGGCGAGGAGTACTTCATGACTATGTACTCCCAGCATAATGTCGATTTACGCTTGACGCAATGAGCCCGATGCAGCAGTGCCGCGTCCACGAACGGCGGCGCTGCTGCACCTGATCGTACTGCCCTGTAGTGGGATCGAGTGCGTCACCGTCGATATTCGACAGGAGCAGATCACCAAGCTTCTGAAGCTGGAGTACGACCTGCGGGATACGCAATCGGTTGCGGGTTTGACGCCGCAGGAGGAGTCCGTACCTTGGTCGGAAGAAGGAAGAACGTATGAATCCCCTGATCGATGCTGCGAATGAAATCGTATCGTGGATGCATGCCCGAGACTGGCGGTTCTGCATCATCGGCGGACTCGCGCTGCAGCACTGGGGTGAACCGCGCACGACGCTCGACGTGGATGTCACCCTCCTGACCACCATCGGCAGGGAGGAGGAGTACATCGATGCGCTGCTCGCGCAGTTCGATGCACGTATCGAGGACGCGCGTGCGTTTGCACTCGCACATCGCATCGTACTGCTGCGCAGTTCGAATGGCAAGGATCTTGACGTCGCGCTCGGCATGCTCCCATTCGAGGAGATGATGATGGAGCGGATTGCCCTGGTCGAGTTCGGCCCGGGCGCCGTGTTTCCCATCTGTTCCGCAGAGGACCTCTTCATCATGAAGGTCTTCTCCGATCGGGAGAAGGACTGGTCCGATGCACGGAGCATCGGTCGGCGGATGAAGCAGATGGACCTGCAGCACATCACGTACTGGCTCCATGTCTTTGCGGAAGTACGGGAAGATCCCGCCCTTGTCGGCCGGGCCATCCGCCTGCTGGAGACCGATGCATGAGTACGATGACGACGGAGCAGATGCGTGACGTCCTGCGCGGGTATGAGAAGGCGTGGGAGGAGGTTGATCGACTGCGGGCGGAGAAGCTTCGCGGCATGCCCTACAATGCGGAAGATGTCATGGCGCTGCTCGAGCTGGGCGAATCGTACGACGGTCCCCCGCGCTTCGCGGAGGGAATGGTCGAGATGCAGCGTCTCTTCATGCTCCTGGCCAGGCGATTGGAGCAGCAGCAGGGCGTGAGCGAGGCGCGCACGGACGACGGATCCACGGAAACATCCTGAGTTCAGTCGAAGTGCATCGGGGGAGGCGGGGAGTTTTCGTACCTTCGGGGATATGTGCAATCATTCTCGAAGTGATGCAATGATTCTTCGTGTGTCAATGCTTGTCATGTTCTGCGGGCTCGCGGCAGGAGTCGTGCGTGCGCAGGAGATCTCGGTCGTCGAACGGACGACGCTGCAGCCGGTCGCCGATGCCACGGTGCTGGTGCTTCCGACGGGACAGTCGGCCCTGACCTCGCGTGCGGGGCGTGCGACACTGCCCCCCGGAACGCCATCCGACACCATCGTGATCCAGCATGTCGGATTCCATCCCCTGCGCGTGACGCGCGCAGACATCGTAGCCCGCGGCGGCACGGTGCGCATGATCGAACGCCTGCTCAACATGGAGGAGGTGGTCGTGGCCGCAAACAAGTGGGAACAGAAGCGGGACCAGATCCCGAACCAGATCGTGACCGTCGCCCCGCGCGACATCGCGTTCGTGAGTCCCCAGACCGTGCCCGACATGCTCGCGACGCTCGGCGGCGTGTTCGTGCAGAAGAGCCAGATGGGCGGTGGCAGCCCCGTGCTGCGCGGCTTCGAGGCCAACCGCGTGCTGCTGGTCGTCGACGGCGTACGCCTGAACAACGCCATCTACCGCAGCGGACATCTGCAGAGCGCGGTGTCGCTCGATGCGGGACAGATGGAGAACGCCGAGGTGATCTTCGGTCCCGGCAGCACGATGTACGGCAGCGACGCGATCGGTGGGGTGATGGACTTCCACACCCGCGCGCCGCGACTGGGGTGGGACGGCGAGACGCAGCTCGGCGCCAACGCCTTCGTGCGGCACAGCACCGCGAACAGCGAGAAAACCGGACACGTCGATCTGAATCTCGGCTTCCGCACGGTGGCGCTCATGACCAGTGTGACGTGGAGCGACTTCGGCGATCTGCGTGCAGGCAACATCCGCAATCCCTTCTACGCCGACTGGGGACGACGTCCCTTTTCGGTCGAGCGGCGCGACGGTGCCGACGTGGTCGTCGCCAACGACAACGTGAACCTGCAGCGCGGCTCGGCCTACAGCCAGCTGAACCTGCTCGGACGGCTGCGCTGGCAGCCCTCGGTGGCGTACACCGTCGACTACGGCTTCCATCTCAGCACCTCGTCGGACGTGCCGCGCTACGACCGCCTGACCGAGACCTCGGCCACAGGCGTGCCGTCGTACGCCGACTGGCGCTACGGTCCGCAGAACTGGATGATGAACACGCTGACCATCGCCGCCAACGAGGGCAACGTGATATTCGGACACGGGCGTCTGATACTGGCGCACCAGTCCATCGCCGAAGACCGCATCAGCCGCCGTTTCGGCCGGTCCGGCGAGCGGCATCAGGAGGAGCGGGTGGATGTCGTCTCGGTGAACCTCGACATGGATCGCGAGCTCGACGGCGGACATCGCCTCTTCTACGGTGCGGAAGCCGTCTTCAACGACGTCGCCTCGCAGGCGTACTCGATCGACGTGAACACCGGTGCGCGCACGGGAGCCGCCACGCGCTATCCCGACGGCGGCAGCAGCTACCGCACGCTCGCCGCGTACCTGAGTTCGCAGTGGATGCTCGGTGAGCGCGTGACCGCGAGTGCGGGTGCGCGCTACAGCACCGTGCATCTGGCGTCGGTGTTCGACGATACGACGTACACGCGCTTCCCCTTTCGCGAGGCCGTGCTCGACAACAGCGCGCTGACGGGATCCCTCGGTGCGGTGGTGCGTGCGGGTCGCGGGTGGACGATCGGTGTCAACACCTCGAGCGGCTTCCGCGCGCCGAACGTCGACGACGTCGGCAAGGTGTTCGACTCGTCCCCCGGCACCGTGATCGTACCGAATCCCTCGCTGCGATCGGAGTATGCGTGGAACGCGGAGCTGAGCGTGGGGCGCCGCATCAGCGACATGCTCGACATCGGGGCGACGTACTTCGCCACGCTGCTGACCGATGCGATCGTCGTGCGCGACGGCACGTTCAACGGACGCGACAGTCTGTTGTACAATGACGTGCAGAGTAGGGTGCAGATGCCGGTGAACACGAATCGCGCCTTCGTGACCGGTGCGAGCGTGCACGTAGTGGCCGACGTGTCGGAGCACGTGACGCTGGCGGGCAACGTGACGTGGACGCGCGGTCGCGACGAAACCGATGGCGTGCCGCTCGACCACATTCCCCCGCTGTACGGCCAGGTGCGGCTCGTGCATCATCTCGACCGTTTCCGCGGCGAGGCGAGTCTGGTGTTCAACGGCTGGAAGCATCTGTCGGACTATTCGCCGGGCGGCGAGGACAATCTGCAGTACGCGACCGTGCACGGCACGCCCGCCTGGTACGTGCTGCATCTGCGGGCCTCGTATCAGCTGCTGCCGTCGCTGCAGCTGCAGCTTGCGCTCGAGAACGTGCTCGATGTGCATTACCGCGTGTTCGCCTCCGGCATCAGCGCTCCCGGCCGCAATCTCGTCACCACGCTGCGCGCGACGTTGTAGCATCGTTGCGCATGCGTGCTTCACACCCCGAGGGGCTCCCACACGGAGCCCCTCGGGGTTTCTTGAATCGCGTAACAGTTCTGTGCAGCTAGGTCCGACGATGCGTGGCGGGGGAGATGCGCTTCACCTGGGTGCCGATCGGCTTCAATCGCAATTTCTCGCTTGTGATCCGCTTGCGCGCTCCGCAGCTGCAGGACATCACGCTCGAGCGCAAGGGCAGCGACCGCGGGGTGTACTGGGCACACCGGGATTAGAGGATGACTGAGTCCCGAGCACAGGATGAAGAAATTCGGAATTTCCGAATTTCAGTAAAATGCCCGGAATTCTGGCTCCACCTTGTTCGAAGCCCTGGTGATGACGTTGGCGGATCGCTTAATATTTGTGAGGTCTTGCAAGCGGTGGTAAAGTGCGACACCAAATAGGATAACACATCGGTATATAGGATGATATAAACGTATCACGCTTGAAGACAGGAAATATCTAGCTGATCTGTGCCGATATATTAGGCAGGTATTGACATCACGGATCTCACTCCGTACCTTCGGTTCAAGCAAGCGTATGTACCCATCGCGGCACAATGAATGTCGCCGCACACTCACACCACGAGCTGGAGAACAGCATGTCTAGCACCTCCGCGTTTCAGCGTGGCACTCTGCGCACGTGTACTGCCTGCGCACGAGATCACGTGTTCAAGTCAATCATCCTGCTGATTGCCTTGCTGATGCGGGGGGCGCGGCGGGGGGGGGGGGGGGGGGGGGGGGGGGGGGGGGGGGGGGGGGGGGGGGGGGGGGGGGGGGGGGGGGGGGGGGGGGGGGGGGGGGGGGGGGGGGG
>JAEYUG010000014.1 GCA_023432805.1 Bacteroidota bacterium
CCCGCCCAGCAACCCGCGGCGGCCCTTCCCGCCGGGGGGGGGCCCGGGGGGGGGGCGGGGGCACGGCCCCGGCAGATTCCCCGGCATGGGTCCTGGCAGATCCGGCAGCGGCATGTGATCAACGCCGGATCACGGAAATGGGACGAATGGTGCTCTGACCGGATGCCTCGACATTGAGGAAGTAGATGCCTGTGGGGATGTCTCCAACGCTGTGTCGCAGCACGTGCGATCCAGCCGCGGCGTACCCCAGTCGCGCAACTGTCGCCACTGTGCGACCCAGCAGATCGAACACGGTGACCGCAAGCGCGCCATCTGCTGGCGTATCGATCCGCACTGTGAGTTCGCCCACGACCGGAATCGGGGTGACGTGGATGCCGACGGCTGTCGCGGGCATTGAAGGCAGGCGTACCTCCAATGCAGGATACACATGCACACTCCCATCGCGATCAAGCTGTCGCAGCCTGTAGTACACACATGGGTTGTTGGGGAGTGACGGATCCGCGTCCTTTGCCACATATACGCGCGGGACGTTGCTATTGCCTGCGGCAGGCAGGACCGTGACGATCGACCAGCGTTGTTCGTCAGCGCCGAAGCTGCCATCCCCACCTGAAGCAGGAGCCTGATCTCGACGATCGTCACCAGCCGCTCGCTCAAGCACGAACGACGCACTGTTGCTCTCAGTCTCCGTCACCCATCGCAGTGCGACTTCACCATTCCTCCATTGCGCCGTGAAGGAGACCAGTTCGACGGGTAAGGGATTGTTTGCGTCCGTCAACGTGAAATCACTGAACCCCGGAGTCACGAAGGTAACGCTCGCCAGGCTGTCGGCCACTGTCGCAATGAGATCACCGCCGGCAAGTTTCTGCCAATTCACCCCGGCATCCGTACTCCGCCATGGCTGCAGACGCTGGGGATCCACTCCGTTCATTTCTGCGAGCCTCCATGTAACGCCCACCGTGATGCCGGACGATGGCTGTCGTTCGGGCGTGATACGCCACCACCTGCGGATGGACTCGCTTCCCATGTATGTGATCGGAGACCCCGACTGGCGAACGAGTGCAACGAGCCCCAGACTATCGCTCCCTGCATCGAGAACCAGACCCAGACCCCCGAAATCGGACTGTGATCGATCGATTCGCCTTGTGCTCTGTACGCGCCCGTCGATGCGGCGCGCATGCGTCTCCCCAAGAATCACCGCATCTTCATCGAACACGACACTATGCACACCGGTCCTGACATCGCCGGCATGCAGACGCAGGGTGTCGAGAATGGTGAGCGTCCCATTGCACGACACCCCCGCCGGCATATCGATCTCCATCGTCTCGACGCTCGTCCATCCAACACTTGCTGATGCCGGCGCCGAAGCCTGCAACAGGAGCCGGCCGCGCCTGGAGCGGACGAGTCCCGGACCTCGCAGGCTGGTACGCAGCACAAGCTGGCTTGTGCCGAGATCCAGCGTGGATCCCGTCGAATCGAAAAGCAGGTTGTTGATTGTTGTCGATGTCGTCAGCATGACGGTATCGCGGGTGGAGATCCGCACCAAGCCGGGTGCCTGCGTCACTGGCAGTTCCCCCGACGTCCAGAGCATCGACGATTGCTCACTGCCGGCATAGAGGAGCATGGCCCCAGCCTCGTACATGGTGGTGCCCGCGCCATTGATCGCGCCACCACGCATGACGATCCGGCCGCGCACGTACAGCCGCGAACCTGCTGCGAGTGTGAGTGCCGCACCATCGTGCATCGTCAGCGAGCCGATCACCGCACTTGAATCTTCGAGCGTTGCGGCAGCGCCTGCGAGGACGGAGACGTCTCCGAGACAGGCTCCAAGGACGACGCCATTGCCGGCAATCGTCCCCGAGCACAACGCTCCACCGTGCTCTGCTGCAAGCGTATAGTACCCCGTTGCGAGCTGGTTGGCATTGACCGTAAACGAAACGTAGGTCGCCGTCACACTGGCCGACGCAGCGATCACGACATGTCCACTGCCGAACGCAGCATCGGTAGGATGGTACAGCAGCACATACGTTGCCGTGTCCACAGGCGCTGACCATGCAGCGCCGTGATACGTCGGGAAGTGAAAGGAGAGGGTCACTGCACCACCCGATGTGCCCGGTGCATCAGTCTTCTGCAGACACCAGGATCTGCTCCACCGTGCGGACAGCATGGAACCTCCCGAAAGCGGCACCACGCTGTTCAGCGCCCCGTCGTGGGCTGCTAGCAGTGCATCTCCATCATCTCTGAGGAAGCCACCCTTGGTCGCCGTCGTCGACAGGAGCAGCCCACCCGAGCTCGATGCGGATCCCGCCACGTAATCGGAGTTTCCCAATCGCGCCAGTCCGAGCATGTCATGCCGATGCGTCGTCGAATAATACCATGCCACGGCATTGTCGATTGCAACCCCCCATTTCGTGCGCAGGTGGTTCATCAGCAGTGCCTGTTCGGTAAGCGAAAGAACCTTCCCGAACAGCAGCACCTCACCGATGTTCCCCCCTTCGCGCGATCCAGTCGGGTCGCCGATCTCGGTGTCATCGTCCTGATCGACAGGTGCCGATGCCACAGGCACGACATCACGCGCGGACATGCTCGCACTCCCAAAGAGACTCACGGCGGAACTGTTCGCCGTCCCGAACACGGCATGCGTTGACTGAGCGGTGATCCCACCGGAATCCAGCGCGTGTTGAAATCCCTGCCCCGCATCCACTGTGAAGCGGAGCGTCGCTCCCGCATCACAGGCCAGGGCGTAGGAACCCGATTGCGACTGCGCCTTGCCGACGAAACGGTACGCGCGAGTTTGATCGGGAATCGACACGACAGACAACACGGTCATCATCGACGGAGAAAGTGCCGTGTCGTCGGCAACAACGACACCTCTGCCTGCACCGCACGCAATACCGGGCATTCCCACACCGAGAGCCCCCGCGTCGAAGCGCGGACGCCGCGACGTATCTGCCTGCGCACAGTCGTGTGCGTAACCCGACTTGTCCCGCCATACATCGACAGCCGTTCCGCTCCGCATGATCGTCGCGGTGTCTGCCGCATCCAGCCACAGCCTCAGCACTCCGCCTGCACCACCGGGGAGTCCCGCCGGATAGTAGGGCAGCAGCTGTCCCTGCGCAGCTTCTGATAGGAATCCGAGCAGCACAACAGCACCATACAGCACGATGCGCCGAGCACCGCTTCCGCATGAGGCAGCACGCCACCACCCTGCAAACGTCAATCTCCGATTGTTCCCTCTCTCCTGCATGTCCTACCTCCTTTCATGCTTTTCGATGCTGCGAACCGAGGCCGGCTCGTTGTCATGGCAAAACTGCGAAGGTGCGTTCAGAAGAGATATCACGATCGACGCAGAGATCGACACTATCCACACAACGGGAGCCTGGTGGCACGATGCACATCATTTTTCACGTTACCCCCTCTCGTATGTGAAATACGATCGTTTTGTGATAAAAATTTCGGATATCTACATCTTGATTTAGACAGCATTTCTTGCTTAACCTGCTGGTCAAATACTCTCACACAACGAGGTACACATGACCACACCCGATTCCCCGTTCATGCTCGATCATGTCCGAGTATTGATTGTCGAAGATGATGTGACACTCGCATCCATGCTCGCCGAAATCGTCACGCAGCAGGGTGCCTCCGCCCGCGTTGTGCAGAGTATTGTCGAGGGACGCACGATCCTCGCGCACATGCTCCCGGACATCGTCCTGCTCGATCTGGTTCTCCCCGATGCGAGCGGCATCACATTGCTCACGCATATCCGTCGGTCACGCCGCACCGACGTGGTGCCAGTCATCATTCTCTCGGGACACTGCATCGGCGATGTGCGGCAGCAGGCGCTCGATGCGGGTGCCGACTACATCTTTCAAAAGCCCTTTGTCGTCAGAGAGCTGGTCTCCGTAATGCAGCAGCGCATTCTGGCGCGACGTCGCACGCATCCCGATCTGCAGTCCGCCCCGCTGCCCGTGCAGGTCGGCGGCACGGAATCCGATCGTTTCAATCGACAGGTCACGATGTGGGTCGAACAACACTATGCGCAAACCACGATCACCGTCGCACACGCGGCACGTGACCTCGGAGTGAGCGAAGCAGTGCTGCAACGACGCTGCAACAGCTACCTGGGCTGCTCGTTCAACATGTACTTGAACAACTGGCGTCTCAATCTCGCACATGCATACATTCAAAGCGGATGCTACAATATGGCCGATGTCGCCTACCGCACGGGATTTGCCAGTCCCTCCTACTTCACCCAGAGATTCCGCAGACGTTTCGGCATCACACCGAAACATCTCTCCATGCAACTCCGCCGTCAAACAGCCACATGAGCCAATGCTCCGCACGCTTCCCGGCGGGAGGCACTCCGGTGACAAGGTTTTGAACATCTCCGCTCCCTTCGTGCAGGAAGTGCACACGTGATCAACACCCTCCATCCGAAATCTCCGAAATCAGCGTATTTCACGCAGTTGTTGCGCCGGTTTCGTTGTTGGCACGCCGCGTGTCACAATCATGGCAGTAGTGAACACGATACTCAGGCATTCCCGAACAACAATGGATACATTCATGACACGCCTCGGATGGATACCCCTTACACTCGCTCTGTGCCTTGTGCTGACTGTGGATTCGGCTCTCAGTCAGACAGCAGGGTCGTCTCTGGGCAGCATCGATGCGGGTGCGACCCAGGCCACGCTCGCAGCTGACTTCAGCACCCGAACAGAAGAGCCTGCTCCCCCTGCAACGAAGGATGCATCGAAAACCCGGATGAGCGTCTCCTCCGCATTCCAGTCGGAAACCGTACAGCCCGAAAACGGCGAAGTCGGCGTCCTCTTCCTCCTCTCCCGCAAGGCAACAGTGACTGTGACACTGACCGATGTGGACGGCCGTGAACTCTGCCCCGCCTATACCAGCGAGTACCTCCGCGGCATGCACCGGGCTACTGTCTCGACACGACACCTCGAGCCAGGCACGTATCACCTGACCGTGACCACCGAAGGTCTCACCCGCGTCAAGCCGTTCAACGTCCGCTAACAGCACCTTCCGCACATACCCCAACGACAACGGAGGCGCCCGCAAGGACGCCTCCACTGCATCTACACAGACCCAGCCGCAGTCTACTGCTGCATCTCGCGCACCACACGCATCGGAATGCTCAGTCCCGCCCGCCGCAGCTTCCCCGCATAGCCCTCGATCTGCTCCTGCGCTGCACGTTCGGTGCCATACCATCCCTCACGCACGCGGTACATCGTCCGTCCATTCCTTCCTGCAATTTCTTCGATCGCCCAGGTGCCACCGAGCAGCGGCAGCAGCGTGTCTCGCAACCGCACCGCGCTCTTGATGTACTGCAACGTCCCCATGCTGATGCCGTAGAGCGAACAATGCATGGATGTGGATGGTGCAAACGCGCGCAGCATGTCGGCAGCAGATGCAGTCGCCGCGCGCAACGCGCGGGAAGCCTCCTCCGCCGCCGCATCGCTTCCCAGACAACCAGAACGCAGCACGTAGGTAAAGGATCCGTTCACAGCACGCTGCTCGATGACAATGCTGTCGCGCTGCAACTGCGACACAACCATGCGCTGCAACACCTCGCGCACGAATCGCGCATCCTCCGCATTCTTGAACGTGTGCTCGACGCGGAAGCACTCGCACGCACGCGCCTTCGCCGTCGACGCAGGTGCCGGCTCCGCTCTGAGCATATCGGTGGCCAGGGGACGGGTGTGCAGAGCCCGGGTATCATTACTCGGCACCAGCGTCATGAAAATCTCGATCCGGCGACCTTCGGGATCATTGCATGCCAGGCTCGTGCGCTTGACCTGCTTCCTGCATTCGGTCTGCATCTTCGCACCCGACTGCGGCACATCACTGCGCCATGTCGTCTTGTCGTAGATGCCGAATCCGTCGATGTCGTAGACGATGCGCTTCTGCGCGAGCAAGTCGCGATATGCCGTCGATCGTGTCGCCATCTCTCGATCGATCGTCTGCTTCGTGAAATACGCGCGCAGCTTCGAAAGCATCACATTCCCGCGCTGGCCGCCGTCGGGAAGCACGACCGACGCGTCTCCCACCGCTGCAGGCAGGCTACGCGACCACATGTTCGCACCTTCACGAATCACCACATCCTGCATGCGCACCTCGCCGTCGGCGACATAGTCGCCCTGCGCCAGACCGCACGCGTCCGTGTACCCGATCACCGTGACGAGCAGCGTCAGCTCTCCGCTGCAAGGACTCATCTTCTCGATCGCCCGATCCATCTTCTGATACACCTCGCGTTCGAAGAACGTGTCGATGTGAGACGATGCGCATGCATAATCATAGTCGTTGCGGTCGATGAAGCGCGACGAGCGCAACCGACCACCCGCATACTTGCTTTGAAACTCCTTGAAGTTCCGCTTCGTGTTCGGCCACCAGTACCCCGTGATGAAGTACGGCACACCGCTCGCGTCGGAAATCACCACCGTCTCTTCTGGCGTTTGGTTGCAGTCGCAGCGCACCTGCACGGGAATCACCTCATTGCTGAACGGCACGCGCAACGTCGTCGGCCAGCACGTCATCGTCAGACAGCGGTCGGTCAGACCACCACGCGCAGCCGTCACCTCGTCGCCCACACGCACGCTGATCGTCTCGCCCGACATCGCCTCGCGCGTGACTCCGTTGATCGTCACCTGCAAGGGCTGTGACACGAGCAGACGCCCCACCGCCAGCATGCTCGAGTCCGGCACGTCGCCGCCCTCGTAGCAATACACCTCGGGTCTGATCTTCACACACGGACTCGGTAGCGCACATCCATAGATGTCGTAGCCGCCATACCCGCCGCTCCGATCGGATGCATAATACAGCGACCGCCCATACTGTGTCTCATCGATGAACGGGAAGATCTCGTTCGCAGACGTGTTCACCGCAAATGCCGCGTCGCCCATGCACCCGCTCACCGTCGTGAACGTGTTCATGTTCAGCACCGTCAACTCGGCCCCGCCCATCAGCACATCCAGCGCACCCGCATGCCAGATGTCGTACCCCGCACTCGATGGCCCCTTCGCCGCGAAATCCCAATTCGAGGCGAAGTACACCTCGCCCCGCGCATCGATCATCGGCGATATGTCATGCCCGGGCGACGAGATCCGCTCCAGCATCCGCGGTGCCGTCCACACCCCGTTCTCGCGCACCGACGTCCAGATGTTGATGCTGGTGTCGGATGGTGCAAGAGGATTCGTCCGGTTGGAGACGAACACGAGCGTGTCTCCACTCGGCGACAAGGTCGGCTGCGACGTCCACGCGGATGCAAGATTCACGGCATCCAGCGGAAGCGGCTCGCTCCATCGGCCATCGGCACCACGCGTCATCGACCACAAGAAGAGATTGTAGCTCGAGGCCGCGGGCGCAAGCACCGCCGCTCGGTCGATGCCCTGCTCCACCGCGAGAATCCGTACATCCCCCCGCTGCGTGACCGTACCCTTGGTCATGCCGTCGAAGTCGCCCTGCACCAGGTCCATGCGCATGGCACGACCCCAGCCCCGCGATGCACAGACGCCGACACCGGGAGTGGGACGTGTCGAACGGAACACATCGGCCGGGAGATCGGTCGGCTTCTTGCCACCAAGTGCTCGCGAACTGGTGAACCACAGCGTCTCGCCGTTTGCACCCCGCTCGATGAAAGGCGCGTAGTCATGGGCGCGGCTGTTCACATCGGCGCCGAGCAGTCCCGTACCAGCGGGACAGCAGGTCACCTGTTTGGTCTCCTGCACCTCATCCTGCAACACTGCATCGCCTGCGCTGCATCCGCCGGCCACAAGTGCACCAAACATGAGTACTGCCGCGGTCAGGCCGCGCCACATCGTGTTTCTGTCGTTGGTCTGCATGCCTTCCTCCCTGTCAATACAGGACAATCGGATAGATCAATCGGAATTCGACACCGGACTGGTGATTGGTGTCGTTCTGCTGCCCGTTGTCGACGCGGCGCACGTACATGAGCGCAGCACGGCAGGGCACGCGCGCGCCGCGCGTGCTCGTCCAGTAGTCGTCCTGGAAGATCACGTACACGTCGCCGGGTTGGGGATACAGGTTGGTCACCGGCGTGCCGGGGAAGGTCCACTGCAGCGACGGCTGCAGGAAGTACGATCCGTTGGCCAGCAGGTCGTTCTGCAGATCCGAGACGATCGGAATGATGCGCTCGAAGCTCTGCTCGGGGTAGCCCGCACGCACGCGCAGGATCTTCGTGAACGTCGTGACACCCGTGCGGAACAGCATCGGAGGCTTCGACGGGAGCGGCGGGAAGGCCCGCGCCGTGTCGGTCACGTCGACGAAGAAATCGAACTGGTCCGGGGGATACGGGTAACGCCGGTTGATGTCGAGCAGGTTGTCGACCAGTCCCGGTGAGAGGTTGCCGTTCACGTACGAAATCACGCTCGACACCTCCGCTGGCGCGACAGGCACGAGATCGGTGCGCTGTCCGTAGGCCCGAAGGTTTCGGATCGGTGAGAGCTGCATGAAGGGCGTGACCGTTGCCGTCACATCCAGATACTGGCGGCATTCACGGCAGGTCGTGCCCTGCAGCAGCAGACGGATGCGGAAGGTGCTGTCGATGCGCGTACCTGTGCGCGGACGACGCCCGCTCGTGAAGAGACGGTCGAACTCTGAGATTGTGGGACTCTTGAATGAAATCGTGATCGGTGTGCGCACGCCGCGCGTGAGCGTCACGCTCGAACTGGCGCTGAAATACTGCGCCGACGTGCGCGAGGGATCAGGTGACTCGTCGACCGAGATGGTGAACGTCATGCTGCCTGCACAGCAGGCCGTGTCGGGCAGCAGGAAATTCACGGTACGATCGACCTCGTTGATCGGTTCGTTGCAGGTCGCATCCGGCGAAAGGAACACGTAGCCGAGATTCTCGGCCAGCACCACCCGGTGCGGTGTGGCGATCGAGAACTGGCGCTGCGAGACCGTATCCATCAGCAGGGGACACATGTCGTGACAGGCACGCCCTTCCAGCCGGGCGCGCTTCGTACAGAGCGTGCCGTCGGCGAGTCGATAGGCATATGTGAAGTCGAGCGTCGTCGAATCCGCACGATACGGCGCGAACTCCGCACCGATGTCAAACGTCGCACCCGGCTGTATCGTGACCGGCAGATTCGGAAGCTGCAGCTTCCACGTGCGGCTCGGCCCCGCAGGCGTCACCGTCTCGACGCTGACCGGTCCGCAGTTCAATGGCACCGTGAACAGGTTGATCGGATTGTAGGTGCGCACGACCCCGACCGGCACGGGCGTGCTCTCGGGAACGATCACGCGCAGCGAATCACGTCCGCAGTCGCAGGGCAGTTCGATGACCTGCGCCTTGAGCGTCACGCGCACGCGCCCGCGCGAACCGTCGCTGCAGACCAGACCGAAATCAACCTCCTCCTCGAAGTCGCCGGTGTTCTTCGTCGACACCGCACACTGCACGACGAGCCGGTCCCCCGGCTGCACCGTCACGCGCGAGCCCGTCACCGTCGTGCCGCTTTCCATGCGCACGATGCGGAACGGCGCAGGCACAGGCGGAATCTCCACCGTGATCGGTGTGTCCGAACACGCGTTGCGGAACAGCGTGCGCGTCTGGTAATACTCGGCCACCCCGAGCGGCGTGTTCTGAATCAGTTTCGTGTCGTACTGCTCGTCGAAGAACTCGACCAGCACGTCGCTGTCGGGCGGCGGACAGCAGATGTCCGGTACCGGCACATTTTCGAAGTTCAGCGCTGCCGTCTGGTTTTCGCAGAACAGGAAGACCGGCGGCGAGGTGTACTGCCGCTGGTTCTTGAACTCGCCGACCACGCGCACGTTGAGTCCGGCCGAGGGGAAGCGCCCCGCATACCGCGCGATGCCGTCTGCATCCGCGACCAGCTCGGCGAGCAGCACCTCATCAACTCCACCCTTGACTTCAAACACCGAAATCCGCGCACCGGCCGCCGGCGCATCATAGGCCCCCGTCTGCGTGTTGAACTCCCGCGCCTCGATCGTGAGGGTGCGCATGAGCGTCTGCCCCTCGGCGGGAACCACTTCGTCCTTGCATCCCGACATGGCCAGCACTCCGACGCAGAGCACCGCCCAGACGATCGACATGCGCGCATGTCTGTAAGCGTTGTATCGCATGATGTCTCCTCGAAATGTTTCCGCGCGGCGTCCCGGCCGGCGCGGCTGAATCAGAACGTGATGCCCAGACGAAGCCCGACCACATGAGCCCGCCGCATGGGATGCCGCAGATCCTCCGGAATATCCGGACAGCAGTCGACGGCCGGCAGCGGCGTCTGCGTGCGCCGGTAGAACACATCCACTCCCAGATCCACATCGCGCCCGAGCGCCCACTCGTAGCCGGCACCGACGCCGAAGAAGAATCGCCGGTCGAAGAGCGGCGTGAACGGCGCACCGTCGCCGCCGATCGTCACCCAGCCCGCATCCCCGAACAGATACCAGGCGTCGCAGTTGCAGCCATAGGGATCGGGATCATTGTTGATGGTGAGACGAGGATGGATCGAGACGGGGATGAACGTCGATCCGTCAACCGGCCAGACTCCCGTCAGCACGCCGAGATGGAACATCGACCGCTCGCCCACACGCGCCACATCCCAGAGGAAGCTGACTTCGCCGCCCACGGTGATGTTCGTGCCACCACGGGTGAAACCGAACACGTCGGGTTCGTAGAGCACTCCGCCCGCGGCATCGGGATAGAAGACCGCGGTCTGCGGACCCCGGTACCCGCCCATCGCACGCAGCTCGACCTTGTCGAAGATGAGGAGACCGTCCCGCACCCGCGTGCAGTTGACGCAGGCTTCCGATGGCTGCACGCGTGAGGGGGGAATGAGCGGATCGCTGGTTGTCGTGATGCGCGTGACGCTTCCCCCTGGAAGCTCGACCGAACGGAATCCGATGCAGCGCCCGTTCTCGCGGCAGGGCACCTCCACCCGGTACACTGTGTCGCGACCGCCGCGCAGCAGCATCATCGGGGGCACAGGACTGGCGAAGGACTGCTGCATCGTCTGTGTGCATGGATCCGGATACCGCGCTGCAAGCTCGACGTTCCATGCAGCTGTCTGCGATTCGTCGCAGGCGTCACGTTCGCAATACAGACAGTTCGAGCTCCCGCAGGATGCGAGCGCGATGGCACATGCCAACATCCCAACGGCACGGAAAAGGTAACGAATGATCATGTGTGTCTCCTCTGAAAGTCCCTGTAGAATGGAGCGACATCCAGATGATACGCACATGACATCTAAAAGTCAAATCGGAGTCCATGCTCCGGTTCATACCCTGCAAAGAATTGCGCTCCCCGGCGCGTCGAAGGGGGCTGGTCAGCCGGGCGCGTGGTTGACCGACTGCCAGTACACGCCGAGTGCGGAAACCGCTTCGATGAAGGCGTCGAACTCGACCGGCTTGACGACGTAGCTGTTCACGCCGTACTCGTAGCTGCGCGCAACGTCGCGGTCTTCGGCCGACGAGGTGAGAATGACGACGGGAATCGTACGTGTGGCGGGATCCGCCTTGATGCGGCGAAGCACTTCATGGCCGTCGATCTTGGGCAGTTTCAGATCGAGCACGATCACGCGGGGATGTGCATGGCGGGCCGTGCTGTAGACTCCCTGACGGAACACGAAGTCGAGCGCCTCCGCACCGTCATTGACGATGTGCACGGTGCCTGTGCTGCCACTCTTGCGAAACGCCCGCATCGTCAACTCGACATCCGTGGGATTGTCTTCGACAAGAAGGATGTCCACAGTTTCTCGCGCATCCCTCGCTGCGGGGTGCATGTCTGCGGGTGCGGGTGTTGACTGCATCGACGGGTAAGGATCCATGCCTGCTTTCCAATATGTCGCGCAATATACGACGGTGAGGTCTGAATGCGAACCGGCCTAGGGTTCGCATTCAAGGCAGAAACGGAAGATCGCTCCCTCGCCGGGACGCCCGTCTGCGCCGATCCGACCCCTGTGACGTGCGATGATGCGATGCACGATCGCAAGTCCCACGCCGGTGCCGGGGAAGTCGCATTCGTCGTGCAACCGGTGAAAGACGCGGTACAGATTCGATGCATGTGCGGGATCGAACCCGACACCGTTGTCGCGCACGTAATACACCGTGTGTCCGGCTTCCCTGAGACTTCCAATTTCGATGGTCGGCGCCGACTCGCGCGAGGAGAACTTGATCGCGTTGTCGATCAGATTGATCCACACCTGACGCAGCAGGGCGGTATCACCCAGCGCCGGGGGAAGTTCCTCCATGCGCAGCTCGGGGGGATGATCGCTCGCTGCGACGAGGTCGGCGAACGCATCCGAGGCGAGCGCATGCATGTCGACTGTGTCTGTCGTCAGCGCGTGCCTGCTGGTACGCGAGAAAGCCAGCAGATCATTGATGAGCTGCCCCATCTTGCGCGCACTCGCACTGATCGTGTCGAGCATGCGCAGCGCCTCCTGGTCCAGCGCCGCACCGTGATCCTCGACCAGCATGCGCGAAAAGCCATCAATCGCACGCAATGGTGCACGCAGGTCGTGCGAGACCGAATAACTGAAGCTCTCAAGTTCGTTGTTGGCCGCTTCCAATTCGGCAGTGCGCTCACGCACGCGCCGCTCGAGCTCCTCGTTGAGGGTGCGCACGGCCGTTTCCGCCTGCACACGATCACTGATGTTGACCGCGAGCACCATGCGTGCATCGCGCCCGTCGAGACGGACGTCGCTCGAATACACTTCAACGTCGAAGATCGAACCGTCCCTGCGCAGGTGCTGCCAATGCGTAGCGACGATGATCGAGGGATCCCGCGTCTCGATGTAGGCATGCAGGCGGCCGAGATCGTCGGCGGGACGAATGTCCCCAATGGTCATGGAGAGGAATTCTGCGCGCGAGTACCCGTACTGCGTGATCGCAGCCTCGTTCACGTCGAGAAACATCAACGTATGCACGTCGAACATCCACATCGGAAGCGGGTTCTGCGCAAACAGCATGCGGTAGCGGCGTTCACTCTCCCTGACCGCTTCGCGAACCGCGACGCGTTCGGTGATGTCTTCGGCGATGGCCACGAGTCCGATCACCTGCCCGACGGGATCGTGGATCGGCGCAGTCGACAGGCTCAGGTCAACCGGAGACCCGTCGCGCCGCATGCGACGGATCTCCACTGCAGAGAACCCACCGTGCAGACCGACGTCCCGCAGCCTGCGGAATTCATCCTGCCGGTCGGCAGGCACGAAGGGAAGCGGTTTGCCG
Source organism: Bacteroidota bacterium (assembly GCA_023432805.1). Lineage (GTDB taxonomy): Bacteria > Bacteroidota > Ignavibacteria > SZUA-365 > SZUA-365 > JAEYUG01. The sequence goes on from JAEYUG010000014.1 coordinate 13,213, forward strand.
AGCGCCTCCTCTGCCGTCCACCCGAACACCCGCTCGGCGGCGGGATTCCACACCGACTGCGTGATGCCGTCGAGATCGAGCGTGTAAATGGGTAGCGGCGCCGACTTGATGATCGCTGTGAGCAGATCGTTCGAGGCGCGCAACCGCGTGAGCGATTCGGCGGCGGAGGCTTCCGCAGTGCGCAGGCGGTCTTCGACCGCACGCAGTCGTGCCTCGGCATCGCGAGCCCGCGCCTCGGCTTCCTGCAACCGTGTGTGTTCTTCCGGATGCAAATGACGCGCGGGCGCCTAGCGCACGATGGAAATCGTGCGGCTGGCACGCTCGCCACCGCGCGTCACGTGCAGCATGTACACACCCGTCGGAAGCGATCCGAGCTCGAGCTGCCGGGTGTGGACGCCAGCGCCGAGGCGCGTCTGATCGTGCGCCCGCAGACGGCCGGTCATGTCGTAGACCGCGATGCGCACGTCGGCTGCGCGGTCGAGGGTGACTGGCACGTTGAGCATGTCGCGCACGGGCTGCGGGTACACATCGGCGATGCGCGGTGCGATGACGTCGCGATCGTCGATACCGGTCGGCGTGCCGTTGATCAGCCATTGCACGCCCTTCTCGATCACCTGTCCGCGCGTGGCGTGCGAAAGGATGCCTTCGAGTCCGAAGCCGAGGAAGATGACGCGGTTCTTGCCATCGTCGTAGCGGATGCCCGCGACACTGTTGGGATTCGTGCCGTAGGTGAAGATGGTGGTGGCACCAGCGAGGGGGGCGATCTGATCGGGCGTCTCCTGATTCTGCACGCCGCCGAGGATGTTGAGGCTGAAGCCGGCGCTGACGGGATCGCCGTCCACACCGCGCACCGAACCCTCATTCGCATCATCGGCCACGTACGCGACCTTCAGATAGTCGCGAAGGAACCCGGCATCCTGGTAGAAGCCGTACTGCGCGGCCTCGGGATCGACGAGCGCCCAGGCGATCTCCGCACCCGTCAGAAACAGGCGTCCACCCGCATCCAGATAGGCCTTCATGACCTCGACGGTCGGCATCTCGAGCACGTTGCGTCCGGCCTCGACGAAGAGCACCTTGAAGTCGGTCGGCATGAAGAGTCCCGCCAGCGCGTCGTCGAGCTCGGCGAATGCGTAGGTGGTCGTCGCACGATCGAAGGCCTTCGTGTAGTAGTCGGCAATCTGTGCGTTACCCTCGTCGACGGCACCGACGAGCACGTCGATGTCGCGGGCGTAGAGCCGGTATGTCTGTGAGGCGCTGGCACCGAGGGGACCCTTGACCGTGACGACGATCTCGCCGCGGCGATTCTTCGACGTGGCCGGCGTGATGATCGCGGAAATGTCCGCGCTCTGTCCGGCACCGATCGAGATCTTCTGTCCCGTCGAGAGCGGCTGGCCGTTGTGCATCGCCTGCGCGCTCCAACCCGTCGGAACATTCGACGTGATCTCGACCGAGTAGTCACCCGCCGCCTCTGCCGTGATCACACCAGCGAACTCCGTCGGCGTGTTCACATCGGCACTGAGCTGGCTCGTAGGTCCCGCCGTCTCGAACGTCACGCGCTGCTTGTTGGTCACCGCCTGCAGCACCTCCTTCGATGCATCGTCCTGCACGAACGCCACCACATACATCTCGCTGCGATTCCATTCCGCATTGTACGTGTACGTGTTGGTGAAGGACTTCGGCGTGCCCGCCTCGAGCGTCAGATCCACACCCGCCACCGTCGGCAGCGCTTCGCGCACGATGTACTGGAAGATCTTTTCGCCATTCGATCCGGCGTTGTCATAGTAGTGCGAGGCCTCGACCGCCACCACGCGCAGCCTCCTGCCGGTGATTGCCGTCGTACTCGTCACCTCGGTCGTCACCGTCACCTCGTCGCCATTCTCGACCTGCGACACGGCGATCGTGATCGGCGAGGTGCCGAGATCGCGCGCGATCGCCTTCGACAGCTCGACCGTGTCGGCGGGCGCACCCGCGTAGATCGATCCCTGCGCCGGCGTGCGGCCGTTGACCTTCACCATCGGCACGCTGTTGATCGCATAGTACGTGGCGATGCGCGTGTTGTGCATCGTCGGATTCGCGGCGTTCATCACGTCGCGGCTCGGCCAGTTCGCATGCCAGATGATCGGGATGATCCGCTCGGCATTGTACGGCTTGTGCAGATAGGCCTTGAAGGTAGGATTCTGTGCGGCGCAGGGCGCGCAGCTCGCGTTGGTTGCTTCTTCGACAAGCACCACCCGCGGCGACTGCGCCAGTGCGGAAGCCCCGCAGGCAAGCAGCATCACGGTGGCGACCAGTGCGGTACGGAACGTCATGACCAGCTCCTGTATGTTGATGAGTGTTCGGTGCAGTGTGGTGAAGCAGTGCGTGCGCAGTGCGCCGCGGCCGATTCGCGTTGCATGTCAGTACCGCGCGTTCTTCGGCGTACGTGGAAACGGGATCACGTCGCGGATGTTCGCCATGCCGGTCACGAACTGCACGAGCCGCTCGAAGCCCAGCCCGAATCCCGCATGGGGATGCGTGCCGAAGCGCCGCAGATCGAGATACCAGTCGTAGGCGTGCGCGTCGAGACCCATCTCGGCGATGCGCGCCTCGAGCCGCACCAGATCGTCTTCGCGCTGCGAACCGCCGATGATCTCGCCGATGCCCGGAAACAGAATGTCCATCGCCCGCACCGTGCGCCCGTCGTCGTTCAGCTTCATGTAGAACGCCTTGATGTCCTTCGGATAGTCGATCACGATCACGGGACGCGCAAAATGCTCTTCGGACAGATACCGCTCGTGCTCGGTCTGCAGATCCATCCCCCACGAAACAGGGAACTGGAACTCCCGACCGGACTGCGTGAGAATCTCGATCGCCTCGGTGTAGGTTACGCGCGCGAATTCAGAGGCCACGATCTTCTCGAGCCGCGTCACCAGCTCCGCGTCGTACATCTTCGCGAGAAACGCCAGATCGTCGGCATTGCGCGCAAGCACGCGGCCGATGATGTGCGTGAGAAAGGCCTCGGCGATCTCCATGTCGTCGTGAATGTCTGCGAAGGCCATCTCCGGCTCGACCATCCAGAACTCCGCCAGATGCCGCGCCGTGTTCGAATTCTCCGCACGGAAGGTCGGACCGAACGTGTACACGTCGCCCAGCGCACTGCAGTAGTTCTCGACCGCCAACTGGCCTGACACCGTCAAAAACGTCTCGCGTCCGAAGAAGTCCTCGGCATAGTCGACATGTCCGTCGTCGCGGCGCGGGGGATTCCCGACATCGAGGGTCGTGACACGAAACATCTGGCCCGCACCCTCTGCATCCGAGGCGGTGATGATCGGCGTGTGAATGTAGAGGAAGCCTCGCGCGTCGAAGAATTCGTGGATCGCCATCGCCGCCGTGTGCCGCACGCGGAAGATCGCGCCGTAGGTGTTGGTACGGGGACGCAGGTGCGCGATGTCGCGCAGATACTCGAGCGTCATCTTCTTCTTCTGGATCGGATACGACTCGGCGTCGGCCGTGCCGTACACGTGCACGCGGTGTGCGTGGATCTCATGCGCCTGACCCTGACCGGGACTTTCGACCAGCGCCCCCTCGATCTCGACCGAGGCGCCCGTCGTGAGCGCGCGCACCGCGTCGATGCCTTCGAGCTCGCCGTCGGCGACGACCTGAATGCCGGCCATCGACGAGCCGTCGTTGATGGTGAGAAAGACGATGCCCTTCGAGTCGCGCTTCGTGCGGACCCAGCCGCGGATGAGCACCTCGCCGCCCGCCTCGGGGCGCCTGCTCAGATCGATGATTCTGCTGCGTTGCATAAGTCCTGCAATGATGAGTACACGTCCAACTTCGCAATGTACCACATTTTCAGAAAGGTCGGTTTGTTTCGCATATTGCGCCCCATCACCTCACCAGCAACCACCCCCGCCATGAACCTGGCAGACATTCCGATCGGAGACGAGGCACCCGGCATCGTACCCGCCGTGATCGAGATCCCGAAGAATAGCCGCAACAAGTACATCTACGACCTCACCCTCGAGCTCTTCCGACTCAAGCGCGTACTCCACTCCGCCGTCCAGTACCCGGCCGCGTACGGCTTTGTGCCCCAGACGCTGTGGGACGACGACGAACCCCTCGACATCATCGTGCTCGGCGACGAACCCTTCTCGCCCGGCGTGCTCGTGCGCACACGGCCCGTCGGACTCCTCCTCATCCAGGACGACGACGAACTCGACAGCAAGGTGCTCGCCGTGCCCGTCGGAGATCCCCGCTTCGCCGACATGACCGAGATCACGCACGTCTCCGCCCACCTCCTCCGCGAAATCGAACACTTCTTCGAATCCTACAAGCAGCTCGAGGGAACTCACGTCCGCAGCTTCGGATGGAATCCCGCGACCTTCGCCCACCAGGCCATCACCCGTGGCATGCGCGCCTACACCACCCATCACACATGGGTCTCGTCGGAGGATTGATGCACGCGATCGAAACCACACATCTGACGAAGATCTACAACCCGAAGCGCAAGGCGGCCATCACCGCCCTCGACGGCGTGTCGCTCACCGTTGCGCCCGGCGAGATCTTCGGACTGCTCGGTCCCAACGGTGCCGGCAAAACCACCTTCATCAAATTGCTGCTTGAGATCGTCTTCCCCACCGCGGGCAGCGCGCGCGTGCTCGGCCATCCGGCGGGATCCATCGAGGCCAAGGCGCGTCTCGGCTACCTCCCGGAAAATCACCGCTACCCGTCCTACCTGACCGGCGAGCAGGTGCTCGGCTACTTCGGCGCCCTCGGCGGCATCACGCCCGACACGCTCCGCACCCAGATCGACCGTGTGCTTGCGCTCACCGGCATGACCGAATGGCGCCGGGTGAAGATCCGCAAATACTCGAAGGGCATGATGCAGCGCATCGGCCTCGCCCAGTCCCTGCTCGGCGATCCCGCCCTCATCATCCTCGACGAACCCACCGACGGCGTCGATCCCATCGGCCGCCGCGACATCCGCGAACTGCTCGTACGCCTGCGCGACGCGGGCACGACCGTCTTCATCAACTCGCACCTCCTCAGCGAAGTCGAGATGGTCTGCGACCGCGTGGCGATCCTCAACAAGGGACGCCTCGTGCGCGAGGGACGCGTGCGCGATCTGACCAGCCAGAGCGACGTCTACACCGTCACCCTCGACGGCATCCTGCCCGAATCCCTGCGCATGCAGTGGGAGGCCCTGCGCGCCCCGGTTGCACCCTCCGCCGACGGCCGCACGCTCACCATCACCGCTGCCGACAAGTCCGCACTCAACGCCCGCATCGACGAGCTCCGCGCGGCGGGCATCACGATCGAAACCATCGAGCACAAGAAGCAGAGCCTCGAAGACATGTTCATCGACGTCATCGGCAGGGAGAACGCATGAAACTCGCCGCCATCATCCGCGACACCTTCCGCGAGGCCCTCGCCCGCAAGACCATCATCGGTTTCTTCGCGGTCTCGACCTTCTTTCTCGTCATCGCCCTCATCACCGCCCTCGCCACCGACGTGGCGAACCTCATGCCGCAATCCAGCGTCCAGATCGGCACGCCCGACGGCGCACGTGTGATGACCATCGCCGACATCGCGATTGCTATGCAGGCCGCCCTCACCAGCCTGCTGCACCTGGCCGCCCTCTTCCTTTCGATCTTCGCCACGGCGGGCATTCTCCCGAACATGCTCGAGCGGGGATCCATTGACCTGCTCCTCTCCAAGCCCGTCTCGCGTCTCGAGATCCTCGCCGGCAAGTATCTCGGCGGACTCCTGATCGTGGCCGCGAACGTCACCTACTACGTCTCCGGCATGTTCCTGATCATGTCTCTCGACACAGGATTCTGGAACTGGGGCTTCCTCACCGTGATCCTCCCGGTCACCTTCTCCTTCGCGGTGCTGTGGAGCGCGATGCTTCCGCTGGGGCTTGCAAGCCGCTCGAGTGCGCTGACCATCATCCTGATGTATGCCTTCCTCTACTTCATCGCGCCCCTGCTGTACTCGCGCGAGATGTTCCTCTTCCAGTTCCTGACCAACGAAAACCTCCAAGGCCTGATCACCGGACTCTACTACATCCTCCCCAAGCCCGGCGCGATGAGCGATCTGGCTGTCGCGATGGTGGCCGGACATGCGATCGACTGGATGCCGGTGTGGTCCACCGCCCTCTTCGCCGCGGCCATGATCGCTCTCGCGGTGTGGATGTTTCGCCGTCGAGACTGCTGATCATCGGCGGAAAAGCAAACATATCGGAGGAGGTCACCGTTTTCTCCCTTGACATCCTACAACGCTGTCGGCGTTTTCCTACACGAGCATCTTGCGGAAGCCTCAGGGAAAGTGTATCTTCGCCCCGAAGTCAATTTCCGCCTGCAGTTCTCTCGTGTTTGCACCCTGTCGTTGAACTGTAGTTGCCGGAGGTAAATACGATGTTCCGTGGCGGAATTCATCAACTGTTCTGTGAGGAGGTTGTATGGAGCAAGGCACGGTCAAATGGTTCAACAACGCCAAAGGATTCGGTTTCCTGACGCGGCCGGATGGCAACGACATCTTTGTGCACTATCGTTCCATCGAAGGTGAGGGATACAAGAAACTGAAAACCGGCGAGGAGGTCGAGTTCGAGATCGAAGACGGGCCGAAGGGCCTGCAGGCGATCAATGTTCGCAAAACGTCTCCCATGGTTTCGTAGTCACGAACCAGCCGCTCCAACGTGTTTCCCCCTCTTCAGCGAGCAATCGCTGAAGAGGTTTTTTATTGCCCGCAATTCCCGTAGCTTTCTCGTTTGTTCGCCAGACCCAGGTCATGTTCTCGACGCTTCCCAATACCCTGTCGGTGCTGCGCATCGCGCTCTCGCCGGTCTTCTACGCGCTGTTCACCTCGGGCGATCCGCTGCAGCAGCAGTGGTCGCTCGCCGTGTTTCTCGTTGCCGCACTCACCGACTGGTACGACGGCGTGCTGGCGCGCCGGCACAACACCGTCACCACCATGGGCAAGTTCCTCGATCCCCTTGCCGACAAGGTGCTCACCTCCGCAGCCTTCATCGCATTCGCGACGACCGGCATGGTGGCGTGGTGGATGGTGCTCGTCATCGTCATCCGTGACATTGCCATCACCCTCCTGCGCTCGCTTGCGGAAGCCCGGGGCGCGCACATCACCACCTCGAAGTCGGCCCAGACCAAGACTTTCATCCAGATGGCCGTGCTCTACTACCTGCTGCTCGCGGTGGTCGGACGCGATGTCGCCTGGCTGCGCGGAGCCCTCGGCGTCGACACCTTCGCCGCCCTGCTCGATCCCGTGCTCGTCTACGTGCTCATGCTCGCCGTCACCCTCATCACCGTGGGGACCGGCGTGCAGTACCTCGTCGACAACCGACCCTTCGTCCGTGCCCTCCTCGTCGGGAGACGCCGTGTCGTCGACTGACCCCGACAGGATGTACATCAAACGCCCCCGCGCGGCGGCGTCCGACGCCCCCCGCCCCCCCTTCTTCGTGCTCGCTCTCGGAAGCGCCCTCGGCACCGGCTATGCCCCCGTCGCCTCCGGGACCGTCGGCAGCGCCTTCGCCGTCGCGCTCTGGTGGTTCGTCCCCGGCTTCGATCATCCCCTCTTCCTCGCCTCCACCATCCTGCTCACCCTCCTGGCCGGCATCCCCGCCGCCGCGGCAATGGAGCGCCTCTACGGCGAGGATCCCTCCCAGGTCGTCATCGACGAAGTCGTCGGGCAATGGATCGCCCTCCTCTTCCTGCCCAAGACCCTGCTCGCCGCGGCGCTCGCCTTCGCGGCCTTCCGCGCCTTCGACATCCTCAAGCCCCCGCCCGTGCGGCAGCTCGACGCCATGCACGGCGGCACCGGCATCATGCTCGACGACGTCGCCGCGGGATGCTACGCCCTCGCGGTCGTGCACCTCGCACTGCTCGTTCTCTGAGCACCGCCGCGCCGGCCACCACCGCTTCCCCACGCCGTTGCAGACCCCATGACCACACCCATGCGCCCGATCCTCCCCGCCATCCACCCCGCGATCCTCATCCTCGCCGCCCTCCTCTGCGCGCAGCCTCTCCACGCCCAGGATGTCGACGACTTCGAATCCGATCCCGCCCCGACGCGCTCCGCGGGCGGCATCTTCGGCGCGGGAGGCGCCGTGACCCCCATCTGGTTCATGCCGAACATGGATGTCACCAACGCCGAACTCGCGCGCCTCGGCTTCCCCGCCCTGCCGACCGGCGGCATGTTCATGCTGGGGGGACGAGGATACGCCTACATCATCATCGTGCCGAACCTGCGCGTGGGCGGCATGGGCGCCGGCACCTCCGTCACGGCCGAACGCACCAGCGGAAGCCTCCGCGAGGCGAGCAGCATGTCGACCGCCTTCGGCGGCGTGACCCTCGAATACGTCGTGCCCTTCGGACGCTTCCATCTCGCGGCCGGCGGACTCCTCGGCTGGGGATCGCGCACGCTGACCCTGCAGCGCGCACCCGTGGGAGACAAGTCCTGGCCCGGTGCGCCGGGCGCCCCGGTCGGCGAGGAACACCGCGTCTATGCGAACAGCTATCTCGCCTGGCAGCCCTGGCTGACCGCGGAGTACGAGATCAGTCCCTTCGTCGTCGCCGGCCTGACCGGCGGATGGTACGGCACCTCCGGCAGCACATGGACGCTCAACGACCACTTCCCCGTCACGGGCATGCCCGACTTCAAGAGCGACGGACCCTTCCTCCGCCTCGACCTCACCATCGGCCTCTTCATCGGAGAATGACCTACCCGGGGGAAGCCTCATCACTGCACTGTTGTGTGAGGAGCGACCGGACCACACGATCAGCAATGGAACAAGGTGACTGACATGACACGTCTGCATTGCACCTTTCTCGCATGCGCCCTCCTCACCGCATTTCACTGCGGCGCACAGGCTTCTGAGACCGATCCGCCGCAGCACATCGCCGCCGGAAGGCTGCGCGAGGTGATGTCTGCATTCGTTCCATCACCTGACACCGCCTCGGGCGTGTATTTCACTGCGCAGACCAGCACCGGACAGGTGCTGGTTCTGCGCGATAGAATCATCATGCTGCTGACATCCGAGCAGACCGAACACCCTCTTGGCACTCGGAGCCCTGCGCAGAGGACCCGCAAGTATGCGCGAACGCATGAACCCGTGGTCGCGCTGAACAAATCCATCAGCGTAACTTTTGTTGGTGCCTCCTCCGATACTCGACCTATTGCCGGCGGCCCCGCCATTGCAGCGATCAGTACGTTTACCGGCAATGATGCGTCGAAGTGGCACACCACGCTGCCGCTCCATTCGGCCATCACTTTCCCCGGGTTGTACCCCGGTATTGATCTGGTGCTGAAAACACAGGATGGCTCGTTGAAGTACGAGTACATCGTGCACCCGGGTGGCAATCCAAACGACATCCTGATGGAGGTCACGGGAGCCGACAGTATTCGGCTTACGAGTGCAGGAGATATTCACATTCATGTCGGTGGGATCGTTGTCCGCGATGCCGCGCCGAAGTCATTTCAGCCAACACATCGCGGTGTAAGTACCATCGAATCCTGGTACGAGATGCACACCCAAACCACCTTTGGCGTTCGCATTGCAACGTATGATCCTCACCGTGATCTCGTCATTGATCCGGGATATTCCCTCTATCTCGGTGGGAGCAGCGCGGATTGGATAAAGAGCCTCTTCGTTGATTCGGAGGGTCGCATCTACGCTATTCTCGGTTCACGATCTCTGGACATTCCATCATCTGTTGATATTGACGGACATACATGGAAGCGGGACGAGGATATTGTGCTCGCAGTACTGTCTGCCTCTGGCGATTCCATACTTTCCATCACCAGACTTGGGGGATCCAGTTGGGAGGACGGGGTCTGCGGCGGAGTGCTCGCATCCAACCGCGTCGTGATTGCGGGTCATACAAATGCGCGTGACTACCCGACGACTCCCGAAGCCCTGCAGAAGGAGTATCGCGGTGGCGCCAATGACAGTTTCATAACGATTCTTGATCCGTTCGAGCACAAACTCGTCTACTCGTCCTATTTCGGTGCCAGTGAGTACGACATGGTGCTTGCCATGGCCGTCGATCAGTCGGGAGCCATCTATCTGACGGGGCTGACCGACTCGCCCGACTTTCCCACAACACCCGGATGTGCGCAGCGGCGATACGGGGGCGGAGAGGCTGACTTCTTCGTCACGAAGTTCGGCCCCGACGGGCGATCGATCATCTACAGCACCTACCTCGGCGGTCCCGGTTGGGATGAGGCGAACGACATTGATATTGACGCAGATGACTGCGCGTTCATCTGCGGTATTTCTGGCGGGGATAACATAGACGGATTCCCGACCTCCCCAGGTGCACTTTCTTCCTCATGGATGGGATACACTGACGGTGTCGTCGTCAAGCTCGACGATCACGGTGCGCGGGTCCGTTTCTCAACCTATCTCGGCCGCGCATCCAACCATGACATATGCAGTCGAGTATCTCACGACAGTATTGGGGGAGCGTATGTTACGGGCTACACCGGCTCGCCTGACTTCCCAACCACGCCTGGCGCCTTCCAGACCCGCCTATCCGGTGAGTATTCATTCGACACGTTCATCACGCGCATCGATTCTCTCGGACGTACGATCATTACAAGTACTCTCCTTGGGAACGGCAAATTCATGAGACCTTACGACCAAGTTCTGGCGAACGGTTACGTTTTCTCCTCAGGAATAGCTGGGGGGTATGGTCGCGTTCCGACTACCGGGGGGAGAGCAGGAGATACACTGCGTGGGAAGTGGGATGCATATGTAGTTGCACTCTCGCCGGACCTCTCCACCGTCTCGGCGGGATTTCTTCTCGGTGGAAATGACGAGGACGGGCCTTGTATGATGACTTTGAATCAACGCTATCTCGTTAACGGATTCACCAGCCTATCGACGACGGAATTCCATCCATATACAGGTGTCTTTCTCAACGAAAAACCAGGCGATGATGACGTGATCATCACATATCTCGAACTTGATCAGCTGCTGAACATGCAGCACCCATCCTTCGCCCCAATCGCACTGTCGATTGGTGACCCGTATCCCCATCCTGTGACCACGCAATCGACCGTGGTCACCATCCCGTTCAGTGTTCCCACCTCAGGCAACGTTGGAATCGACATCTACAACACGGTTGGCGTTCGCGTCGCCGGTCAGCGCGCGAGATTCTTTCCTTCCGGCTCGCACGCTGCAACCATTGACATTGGTCATCTCCCTTCGGGCTCCTACCACTGCCGCCTGTCCACCTTGTTCCACACCACCACCCGCACATTCGTGGTTCTTCGCTGAATCGTGCGGGGTGCCGTGGGTGATGCTGTCAGAGGAGCCGCACTTCCATTCTCTTTCCGAGCGCATGTACTGCGGCCTCGATCTGATCGAGCCGTGAGGCGTGTCGAAGGTTGAACAACCGGTCGACCTGCGGCACATGCCAGCCGAGTCTGCGTGCGAGTTCGGACTTCCGGATCCCCTGTGCCATCATCTCACAGTACAGGGCGAGCTTTGCGCATTCGAGCGCCGAGGGACGCACGGTCCGTCGCCGAACGTGTTGCGAGGGTGTGGGGAGAGGCATGCGCGCATCGATATACAGCGAC
>JAEYUG010000021.1 GCA_023432805.1 Bacteroidota bacterium
CAGAGGTCGAAGTATTCGATCCCTCGATGCCGGTGAGCGATGTCGAGATCATACCAGTCGCCACGGAAATCACGTTGGAGCAGAACCATCCGAATCCCTTCAATCCATCGACCACGATCGTCTTCTCACTACCCACCCTGTCGCAGGTCGAGCTTGTGGTGCATGACGGTCCCGGACGCGAAGTGACCCGCCTTGTTGATGGCACGCGAGAGGCAGGAGTGCACCAGGTTGTGTTCGATGGTGGCGGCCTTCCCTCGGGCGTCTACCGGGCAGTGCTGCGTGCCAGCGGCCGAACATTGAGCCGGAGCATGGTGCTCGTTCGGTGATATCGAGACGCCGCCCGTCCGTTAGCGGCGGGGACGGTACAGGTGCGTGGCAGTGCCGAAGAAGACTTCGGCCGACTCCATCACGGTCTCGCTCAGCGTGGGGTGGGGATGGATCGTCAGCGCAAGGTCGCGCGCCACGGCACCCATCTCGATGGCAAGCGTGCCCTCGGCAATGAGTTCGCCGGCTCCGGGTCCGCAGATGCCAACGCCCAGCACGCGCTCGGTGGCAGCGTCGAGCACGAGCTTGGTCACACCGTCGAAACGGTCGAGCGTCGTCGCACGACCCGATGCGGCCCAGGGGAAACGCGCCACCTTCACCTCAATGCCCTCGAGCTTCGCCCGGGTCTCGGTCAATCCCGCCCACGCGATCTCGGGATCGGTGAACACGACGGCGGGAATCGCCCGCGGCTCGAACGCGACCTTGTGGCCCGCGATCACCTCGACGGCGACGCGACCCTCATGGGAAGCCTTGTGCGCCAGCTGCGGCTCACCGACGATGTCGCCGATCGCGAAGATCGTCGGCTCCGCCGTGCGCATCTGCGCATTGACCTCGATGAAACCGCGCGTACCAACCACGACACGGGTGTGCTCGAGTCCGAGTCCCGCCGTGTTCGGCTTGCGACCGATCGAGACCAGCACCTTGTCGAAGACGCGCTCCTCCTCGCCGGCGGCGCTGCGCAGCGTCACCGCCACGCCCGTGCCCGTGTCGCGCATGCCCGTCACGGTCGTCGAAAGCAGCATCGCCTCGAACGCCCCACCCAGCCGCTTGGCAAGGGGAGTCACCAGGTCGCGATCGGCACCCGGCAGCAGTCCGTCGGTCATCTCGACCACGGTCACGCGCGACCCGAGCGCGGCGTACACCGAGCCCATCTCGAGACCGATGTAGCCGCCGCCCACCACGAGCAGCGAGCCCGGGATGTCTTCAAGCGCGAGCGCTCCGGTCGAATCCATCACGCGCGGGGACGAAATATCAAGCGAGGGAATGGTCGCGGGACGCGACCCCGTCGCGACGATCGCATGCGCGAAGTTGATCTGCTCGGTGCCCGCGGCGCTCTCGACCGACAGCGAAGTCGGTCCCGTGAGCGTCGCACGCCCCTGCACGAAAGTGATCTTCCGCTGCCGGGCGAGCTGGCCGAGTCCGCCGGTCAGCTTGCCGACCACCTCGTCCTTCCACGCGCGCAGCCGCTCCAGATCGATGCGCGGTGCGTCGAAATGCACACCCCAGCGTTCGGCCTCGCGCGATTCGGTCACGAGCTTGGCCACATGCAGCAGCGCCTTCGAGGGGATGCAGCCCCGGTACAGACAGACGCCACCGGGATTGACGTCGAGGTCGACGAGCGCGACCTGCATGCCGAGATCGGCGGCGAGAAAGGCGGCCGCATAGCCGCCCGGTCCCGCCCCGATCACGACCAGTTCGAATGTGCGTGATTCAGGCATATGATGTTCCGATCCGAATATCCAGAATGAGACTCATCCCTCGAGCGCGAGCACGAAGGGTTCCTCGAGCGCCTCACAGATCCAGCGCAAAAAGCGCGCGGCATCGGCGCCGTCGATGAGGCGGTGATCATAGGAAAGCGACAACGGCATACGCAGCCGCGGTTCGAACGACGTGCCGTTCCACACCGGCTCCATCGCGGCGCGCGAAACGCCGAGAATCGCCACCTCCGGCGCGTTGACGATCGGCGAGAACGAAGTGCCCCCGATGCCGCCGAGATTCGTGATCGTGAACGAACCGCCGCTCATCTCGTCGGGCGAGAGCTTCTTGGCCCGCGCCTTCCCCGCCAATGCCTGCAGCTCGACCGCGAGCGTGGCGATGCCCTTCGTATCGGCATCGCGCACGACAGGCACGAGCAGTCCGCGTTCGGTATCGACCGCCACGCCCACATGCACGTACTGCTTGTAGATGATCTCGCTGCGCGCCATGTCGATGCTCGCGTTGAACTGGGGGTGCTTGCGCAGCGCCGCTGCCGCCACGCGCAGCAGAATCGCCGTCATGGTCAGCTTGCCGCCCGCCTTCTCCACCAGCGGCGCGTAGCGCGTGCGCAGCGCCTCGAGCGCGGTGATGTCGGCCTTGTCGTTCTGCGTCACGCTCGGCACCGAACTCCACGCGTACTCCATGTTCTCGGCCGTCTTCCGGCGCACGTTCGACATGGCCACGCGCTCGATGTCGCCCCAGCGCGAAAAATCCGGAAGCGCCGGCCGCACGGCCGCGCCCCCCGCCACCTGCACGCCTTCGGGCAACACCCCCGCCGCAAGCGACGAGAGCACCCGCTTGGCATGCTCCTTCACATCCTCGAGCGAAATCCGCCCGTTCGGTCCCGTACCCCGCACCTTCTCAATCTCCACCCCGATCTCCCGCGCGAGCCGTCGCACCGACGGCGCGGCCGGCACCAGCACCACCCGCGGCGGCACGTCCTCCTTCACTGTCGCGGCCATCTGCTCGATGGAGGGCGCGATGAAGGCCGAAATCAGCTCGTCGGTTTCCGTATGATGCGCAGGCGTCGTGCGCGCGAGCATCGGCTTGAGTGCGTCTGCAGAGGGACTGCCGGCGGCTGGCGCCGCCGGAGAGGGTGCGGCAGCTGCAACCGCAGCGGCGGGCGCAACCTCCGCTGCAGGCTTCGCGGCGACAGCCGCCCCCGCCACGGGGGAAGCCTCCACAGCCGCAGCAGACGTCACAGCCGCAGCAGACGTCACAGCCGCAGCCGCGGCTGCGGGCGCTTCCGCAGGGAGGGACGGTGCCGATGGAGCCGAGGTGGCACTGGCCTCGCCGGACCCGGCCTCGTCTACGACGACGATCACCTGACCGACGGAGGCGACATCCCCACTCTTGACGCGGATTTCCGTCACAATGCCGGCCACCGTGCTCGGCACCTCGAACGAGGCCTTGTCGGTTTCCAGCTCGACCAGCGCCTGATCGATCGCGACCGCGTCGCCGACGGCGACGAGCACGCCGACCACGTCGCCGCCCTTGATGTTCTCACCCAGTTCCGGGATGCGTACTTCTGTTGCCATGTGATCCTCCATCGGCTCAGCTGTAGACGGGACTGGGTTTCTCCGGATTCACGCCAAGCTCCTTCATCGCCTTCGTGACCACGGATGCCTTGATCTTCTTCTCGCGGGCCAGCGCCGCGAGCGTCGCCACCACGATGTGCTTCGCGTCGACCTCGAAGAAGTCGCGCAGCGCCTCGCGGTCCTCACTGCGGCCGAAGCCGTCGGTGCCGAGGCACACGAGCGAGCCCGGTACCCACTGCGCGATCGAGGCGGGCAGCGCCTTCACGTAGTCGGATGCCGCCACGAACACGCCCTCCTCGTCCGACAGCAGCGAGGTCACGTACGGCGTGCGCGGCGCCTCGGCGGGATGCAGCAGATTCCACCGCTCGGTCTCGGTCGCGTCGCGGTACAGCTCCTTGTAGCTCGTCACGCTCCACACGTCGGTCGCGATGCCGTAGGCGGATTCGAGGATC
Source organism: Bacteroidota bacterium (assembly GCA_023432805.1). Lineage (GTDB taxonomy): Bacteria > Bacteroidota > Ignavibacteria > SZUA-365 > SZUA-365 > JAEYUG01. The sequence continues at coordinate 3,791 of JAEYUG010000021.1, forward strand.
TCCTGCGCCTTCACGGCTTCATTGAGGATGGTACCGCTGCCGAACACATGGGCGCGGATTTTCCGATCAAGCATCTCACTCGAGCGGAAGCGGTACATGCCCTTGAGAATGCCCTCGCGCACGCCCTCGTGGCGCGGCATGGGCGGCTGCGCGTAGTTCTCGTTCATCACGGTGATGTAGTAGAACACGTGCTCGTTGTCGACGTACATGCGGCGCATGCCGTCGCGGATGATCTCGGCCAGCTCGTAGGCGTAGGCGGGATCGTAGGCGACCATGTTCGGCACGGGATATGCGAGCAGGTGGCTGTTGCCGTCCTGATGCTGCAGTCCCTCGCCCGCAAGCGTCGTGCGTCCCGCCGTGCCACCGATCATGAAGCCCTTTGCCTGCATGTCGGCCGCGAGCCAGACCTGGTCGCCGACGCGCTGGTGGCCGAACATCGAGTAGTAGATGAAGAAGGGAATCATCGTCACGCCGTGCGTGGCGTAGGCGGTGCCGGCCGCGATGAACGAAGCCATGGATCCCGCCTCGGTGATGCCCTCCTCGAGAATCTGTCCCTGCTTGCTCTCCTTGTAGTAGAGGAGGCTGGCGGCGTCGACGGGTTCGTAGAGCTGGCCGACATGGGAGTAGATGCCGACCTGGCGGAAGAGCGACTCCATGCCGAAAGTGCGGGCCTCGTCGGGCACGATCGGCACGATGTTCTTCCCGATCTCCTTCTCCTTGAGCAGCTTGGTCAGGATGCGCACGAAGGCCATGGTGGTCGAGACCTCGCGTCCCTCGGTGCCGTCGGTGAATTCGGCGAACACCTCGTCGCCGGGCAGGGTGATCGGCGTGATGCCGGGGTGGCGCTGCGGGATGCTTCCCCCGAGTGCCGCGCGGCGCTCGCGGAGGTAGACCATTTCGGGACTGTCGTCCGCAGGCTTGTAAAAGGGCGCGGCCGCGACATCCTCATCGGAAATGGGGATCCCGAAGCGGGTGCGGAATTCGCGCAGCTCGTCTTCGTTGAGCTTCTTCTGCTGGTGGGTGATGTTCTTGCCCTCGCCGGCCTCGCCGAGGCCGTAGCCCTTGATGGTGCGGACGAGGATGACCGTGGGCTGGCCGGTGTGGGTCGTGGCGGCCTTGAAGGCGGCGTACATCTTGGCGGGATCGTGGCCGCCGATGCGGAGCTTCTCGATCTGTTCGTCCGACAGGTGCTCGACGAGTGCGAGCAGGCGGGGGTCGGTGCCGAAGAATTCGCGGCGGATGTAGGCGCCGGATTCGACCGAGTACTTCTGGCGTTCGCCGTCGACGACTTCGCCCATGCGCTGCATGAGCAGTCCGTCGGTGTCCTTCTCGAGCAGGGCGTCCCAGTCGGAGCCCCAGAGGGCCTTGACGACGTTCCAGCCCGCGCCGCGGAAGACGGTTTCGAGTTCCTGCACGATGTTGCCGTTGCCGCGTACGGGACCGTCAAGACGCTGGAGGTTGCAGTTGATGACGAAGATGAGGTTGTCGAGTTTGGCGCGACCCGCGAGCGAGATGGCGCCGAGTGCCTCGGGTTCGTCGGTTTCGCCGTCGCCGAGGAAGGCCCAGACCTTCGAGCCGGTGTCCTGCTTCAGGCCGCGATCTTCAAGGTAGCGGTTGAAGCGGGCCTGGTAGATGGCGTTGATGGGACCGAGGCCCATCGACACGGTCGGGAATTCCCAGAACGTGGGCATGAGCCAGGGGTGGGGGTATGAGGAGAGTCCGCCCCCCGCGCGGGTTTCGCGGCGGAAGTTGCGGAGCTGCTCTTCACTGAGGCGTCCCTCGAGAAACGCGCGGGCATAGATGCCGGGCGCGGCGTGGCCCTGGAAGAAGATCTGGTCTCCGCCCCGTTCGGCGCCGTTGGCGCGGAAGAAGTGGTTATAGGCCACTTCGTACATGGTGGCTGCGGAGGCATAGGTCGAGATGTGACCCCCGATGCCGGCGCTCTCCTTGTTGGCGCGCACGACCATGGCCATGGCGTTCCATCGGATGAGGCTCTTGATGCGTCGTTCGATATCGCGGCTGCCGGGGTAAGGGGGCTGCTCGGAGGCGGGGATGGTGTTGATGTAGGGGGTGTTGGCCGTGAAGGGCATGCGGATGCCGGCTTTGTAGGCCCGCAGGTGCAGTTTGGTGAGCAGGCGCTGGACGCGCTCGGGTGAGCCGTGCGAGAGGACCCAGTCGAGCGAGTACATCCACTCCTGGTCTTCCTGCGCCTCGAGGTTCGTGGTGTCGATGTCCGACATTATCGTATATCCTGAAAGGTTCGTGACTCCGTGGGTACGGCAGATCACAATACAACAACATTCTGCCGAATTGGGTTCAACCAATCAGAAATGTACGCTTTTTTTCGGGATCGGAGCCAATGGGGACGTCTCGCCGCCTGCGCTCTACTCGGTCGGCACCCGGTCGGTGATGTCGAGAATCACCCCGTCGAGCCAGAGGATCGTGCCATCGGCGGTGAAATGACCCCGTCCCCGCTCCTGTACCCATCGCACGCTGCCGCTTGCATGTCTGATCCGATACTCCATCTGATACGACATGCGTCGTGCGATGCCGCGGTTGACGGATGCTGCGACGAGGAAGGAATCGTCGGGATGAATGATGCTCGCATACGTGCGCGTGCGATTGCCGACGAAATCTTCGGCGGGGAAGCCGCTGATGTCGAGAATGTGTTCGGAGATGAACTCCATCGTCCACGTCAGGTCGTTGGCGCAGCGGTAGACGGCCCCCGGAATACTGTCGATCAGCGATGCCAGGCGGTCGGCGTCGTGCTTGCGCTCACGCTCGAGCCGGATCTGTGCAGCCGTGCGATCTTCAAGTTCACGGCGCACGCGGTCGAGTTCGGCAGTTCGCTCGCTGAGCAGTGCCTCGAGGGTACGCTGCGTGTCCTGCAGTGCGGCGATGCGGCGGTTGAAATCGTCGAGTGTCTCTGACATGCCCGTGGGTGTCTGTGGTACAGTCGCACAACATAACTACCACCCTCCCCCAACGCAACAGAAAGGAGGACGGACGCCCCCGTCCGTCCTTCACGAATGATGCGGAAAGAAAAAGCAGACGGACGAGGGCGTCCGTCCGCCCGGGCTTGTGTGCATGCCCCCCGTGCCGTAGCTTGGCGGCGCACACAGCTTCCGCACTGCCATGAACGCAAACCGCCAGCGCTTCGTCATCCTGGCCGTCGCCGCGCACCTCGCGCTTCCCCTCGCGGCCCAGACATCCCCCGACATGCGCACGGCCCTCGACTCGCTCGCCGCGCTCGCGAGCACCGAACTGCGCGATACGTCCGAGGCCCGCAGCGTCGCCCTCGCGATCGCCCGCTTCGCCAACCGCGGCGTGCGCTCTGCGGACGGCGCCCGCACCGCCGCGGAAATCCTCCGCCGCTGGCCGGAGCTCACCGCCGGCACCGAATATGCGCCGCCTCCCGCGCCGATGAGCGCGTCCCGCATCGGGGACGCCCCCGCTGCGCCCGTGCCCACCGGCATGCATCCCGCCGTGTACGCCCTCATGCGCATGGCCGACAGCGCGCTGATCACGCCGCACACCGATCTGCTGCTCGATGCCACGCGCAGCCCGAACGCAGACATCCGCATGCACGCGATCGCAGCACTGGGACGCACGCGGAGGGATGCCGCGCGCCTGCGCGCGGCGGAACTGCTGGGCGGGGATCCCGACTGGCGCGTGCGCACCAATGCCGTGCGCGCCCTCACCGGGGGGAAGCCGTCTGCGCCGACATCCAAGCGCATGCTCGCCGCCCTGCTCGGGGCACTGCAATCCCGCTCGACGCAGATCGTGAAAGCCGTGCTCGAAGCCCTGCCCCAGATCGGCGTCGGGCACATGCGGCTCTCGCTCGCGCTCACGTCCATGGCCGATACGCTTGCCTCGCCGGATCTGCGCGGTGCCGCCATCCGCGCGCTGGCCGCCGCGCTACCGGACATCACCCACGACCGGCTCGTGGCGTGGAGCCGTGCGCCCGCGACGGTGCCCGCCATGCTCACGACCGCGGCCACGCTGTCGAAGGATCGCGGCACGGTGCACGCCGCGATCAAGGGATGGATCGCGGCCTCGCTCGTCAGCAACGATGCCGCCGTGGCCGCCGCCGCGGTCGAGGCCTGGGCGGAGCTCTGGCGCATCGAGCGCGCCGAGGTCCGCGCGGATGCCGCCGCCCTCGATCGCGAGTACGAATCGCAGCTCGTCGCGGCGTTTGTGCTGCATGCCGATGCTGCGCGTCCCCGCGCGGGAGCCCTGCAGGCAGCGGCCGCGGTGATGACGGACTCCGCGCTCACCGATGATGCCCGCAGCGCGCGCTGGCACGCGCTGCTCGCCGCGACCATCGCGCGCATCGGCGCCCGGTTGGATGTCGAGACGGTGAACGTCTTCGCCGATGCGCTCGGTGCGCTCGCGCCGCCTGCGGCGCCCGATGCCGTGCCGGCTGAGGCGGCTTCCGCCGCGGATGTGCGACGGAGGTACATCCCTGCACCGCGACTCGCCGCAGGCAGCATCCCTTCGAATCTCCGTCCCCGCGTGCGTATCGAGACATCCCGCGGACGCATCCTCGCCGAACTCTTCGCCGACGAGGCCCCCGCGACGGTGGAGGCGTTTGTCGGACTGGTGCGCGCGGGATTCTACAACGGACTGACGTTTCACCGGGTCGTGCCGAACTTCGTGGTGCAGGGCGGGGACCCGAACGGCGACGGGACCGGCGGTCCCGGCTTCCGCCTGCCGACCGAACCGTCGCAGCGGATGTACGTGCGCGGCATGATCGGCATGGCCTCGTCGGGACGCGACACCGAGGGCTCGCAGTTCTTCATCATGCACTCGGCGCATCCGCATCTCGACGGGCGCTACACGCTCTTCGGCCGCGTCGTCGAGGGCATGGATGTCGTCGACGCCCTCGAAGTCGGCGACCGCATCCTCGAGATGAAGTGACCGGTCGGTGGACGTCTTCGTCCACCCAGCACCCGCTGAACATCCGTCAAGAGTGGACGCGGACGTCCACCCTCCTTTCCGTATCTTGCGCGATTCACAAGTCTTGATCGACATGTCAACCACTGCTGCCGAACTGATCAGCACCCTCGACCTCGCGCGCCATCCCGAAGGTGGATGGTTCCGCGAAATCTACCGCACTCCTTTCACCGTGGATGCCGAGTCCCTGCCCGAGCGCTTCGCCGGTTCACGCGGACTCTCGGCCACCATCCACTACCTCCTCGAGCGCGGCGACGCTTCCCACTTGCACCGCCTCCATTCAGACGAGCAGTGGCTCCATCTCGACGGTGGCACGCTTGAGATTTCCGTCATCGACGAGACCGGTAATCTGACCGTGCACCACCTCGGTACCGACATCGATGCCGGGGAGTCCCTGCACACGCTCGTGCCCGCGGGCTGCTGGTTCGGCGCGGAGATCGAGGGCAGCTCCCCATGGGCGCTTGTCGCCTGCATCACATCACCTGCCTTCGAGTACGAGGATTTCGAACTCGGACACCGCGACCTTCTGCTCGCACAGTTTCCCGAGCATGCCGATCTCGTCCGCCGCCTCACCCCGGACGTTTCATAGCCGTGTTCCACCTGCTCGTCAATCCCACTGCGGCACGGGGTCACACGGGCGCCCGTCTCTCACGCCTTTGCCGCGCACTTGACACGGCAGGCATCTCCTACGACATCCACACCAGCGAGTACCCCGACCATGCCGTCGAGATTCTCACCCGCATCGGCGGCACGGCGCGCATCGTCGTGGCCGTCGGCGGCGACGGAACGGTGAACCAGACCGTGAACGCCGCGCGCGCGCATGATGTGCTGCTCGGCGTGCTGCCCACAGGAACGGGAAACGACTTCGCACATCAGCTCGGCGTGTCGCGTCTGCGCACGGCCATCGCCACGTTGCGCACCGGCGTCGAGCGTCGCTTCGACGTCGCGGAGGTCTCCATCCTCGAATCCGATGGCTCCGTTCGCACGCGACGCTTCATCAACACCATGGGTATCGGCTTCGATGCAGCGGTCGGCGCCCGCGCCCGGAACCATGGTGGTTCGGGCATCCTGCCCTACCTGGCTGCCGTGCTGCATGAACTGCGCGTCTGGAAGGGGGTGGATGCACGCATCACGCATGACGGCGTGGTGCGCGAGCTGCCGCTTTTTCTCGCGACGGTCGGGAACGGGCGCCGCAGCGGCGGGGGATTCCTTCTCACGCCCGATGCGCTGCCCGACGACGGATTGCTGGATCTGTGCGTGGCGCGCGACATGCCTCGGAGCCGCGTGCTGCGGGTGCTTCCCCGCACGTTCAACGGATCGCACCTCGCGGCTCCCGAAGTGGAGACCGCCCGGGCGACATCCTTCAGTATCGAGCTGGCTGCACCGCTCGCCCTGCATCTCGACGGGGAGATCATGAGCACCGACGCCATTCGCATCGACGTGCGCGTCGTCTCCGGTGCCCAACGCGTGCTGGCGCATCCCACCGCACGGTGATGACCGATGGACATGAGGGAGGAAAAGGAAAACGCCCGTCGCAGTGACGGGCGTTGACATTTCATCGAGAACCGGTGGGGAAGCCGTGCACGGAGCCTCAGCGGCGCCGGGTCACATCGGAAAATCCACTTGCCACGACGCGGCGGGCACCGACAAATGTGCGGGCGTAGTAGCCGTCTTCGAGGGTCGAGACGATCACACCGTGCTTCGAACTCGCATGTGCGAACAGGTTGCCGCCGACATAGATGCCGACATGGCTGACCGGTGCGCTGCGACGGCGCGTGCGGAAAAACACGAGATCACCGATCTTCAGGTCGTTCTTCTGGATCTTGTGGCCAACTCCGAACTGCTGGCCGGAACTGCGCGGCAGGCTCATGCCGAATGCGCGGCTGTAGATCGTGCCGACGAAGGCAGAGCAGTCGAGACCCTTGACCGCATCCATGCCGCCGTAACGGTAGCGGACGCCGAGCAGGTTGACGATCTCCTTCATCATGTCACCGCGGTTCACGGCGGGATTGGCTTCCAGACTTTCGTCGACGGCCGCGCTGTTGTTGGCCATCGAACGCGATACCACGCGGGTGATGATCGACTCATCGACCGGCGGTTCCTCCTCGCTGAATTCGTCGCCGGACTCCATTTCGTCATTGAGGGCTTCAATGTCGAGACCGATTTCGTCGACATGCATCGACATGGGAGCGGCACTCTGGTTGATGACCAACTGACGAATGTCGTCTGTGGCGCGCACGGGCATCGACTTCAGGCGGGCGTCTTCCTTCACGCGCGAATACGCACCGACGATCGAGGCATCGACGAGATCTGAAGCGGAGCGTTGTGCGGGGGGGAGTTGTTCGGGATCGAAGGAGGTCGAGGAGGCGCGGAAGCGGGGGAGGGGTTCGAGCGTTGCACAGCCCTGCAGCATGAACACTGCGGGAAGGGCACACGCAACAGCAATGGACAAAACCCGTACAAATCGAATCATAGTTGTTCCTTCACAGGTGAGTGTGAAAGAACGTCCGTGGTTGTCGTTTGGGCAGGGATTCGGTCGCCTCTTCTACGCAGCAGGGGAGGAGGACCTGAGGCATGTCTCGCGGTGAGACATCCCACAGATGCTCAGACTCTGTTGGGCAGATCAGGGACTTCTGCGAAAACGGAGAACCAATTCACAATGAGGTGAGTGTGCGGACGTTCAGTGAGACTCAAGTCGGGACATGTCGCCTGCTGGAACACTCCGGTACGGGAACCGGAAGAAAGGGGCGGCGACAGAGAGCAGTACCGACGCTTGTTGATCTATGTGTACCATCGGGACCCGAACACCGGGCCTGATGTGATGAGTATGTTCGGTGTCGGATCACAGAATCCGACGAATCACTGCCGACCGGTGCAACGGGGAAGCAGCAATTCTGAACTTATGACCTCGACTCGACAAATGCAATACCGGCCCCGGGAGGACGGACGCCCCCGTCCGTCCGAAAGGACGTGGACGTCCACCTTTGAAACTACGAGGTGATGACCATCATGCGTCAGGGACCGATCTTCCTGCCGTGGACGAGGATGCAGTCTCCGTTGCGATTGCCACCGATGTACACGTCGCGACCGTCGTAGGTTGAACAGGTGAAGTAGTTCGTACCGGTGGGTGTGAAGAAGTTCTTGTACTCGCGCCAGCTGCGCCCGTTGTAGTGCTGAATCGATCCGTAGTGCCCTGCCACGAAGATGTCGTACCAACTCTTCGCACTCATCGTGTTCTTGTATCCACTGATCCAGCTTTCACGAACTCTCCAGTTCGTTGTATTTCGATAGACCCCGTCACCGGCAACGACGATCCGGCCATTGGCATCGCACCAGACGGAGGTCATGTGCTTCTTGATCGTGGTGTCAGGCAGCAGGTCGACCCGGTCGCCCACGACCCGGTAGATGCGCGAGGGGGCATCGCTGGAAAGCCCGCCCGACGCTAAACACATGGTCGTGTCGCCGGCACTCCACACATCGATGAAATCTTGGGTCGTCCCGCTCGCAAGTCTACGGTATCTATTGTTTTCGTAGAGGAGCATGCTACCGTCCCATCCGACAAACACAAGCCGATTCTTCGTGGAGCCCACAGCCCGGAGGCCCTGTCCGTCAAACGCATCGACGAACTCGAAATCCGGATAGTATCGCCTGCCATTCCACCACGCCACGGATCCTCCGGTGCAGAACAAGACACGGCCATCGTCGAGCGGTGCACCGAAAGACATGTCGCCTGCATTGAGTTGGGTATGAGAATTGGCACTTTCAATTTTCTGATAGGTCCAGGTCGTCCCATCCCACCGCACGCAGTTGTATTTTGTTTCCCGATCGAGTGTCCCATCGGGTTTGCGAAGGTGGAA
>JAEYUG010000062.1 GCA_023432805.1 Bacteroidota bacterium
GTGTAGAGGGACATGGAGGTGCTTGCTGCGAATGTGAGGAGAGACACGACGAGTGCGAGTGCGATGGTGGGGGCGTCCGTGGACGGCAATGCCGCGGCCGAGCCGGCAAGAAACGCCTCGCGGAACAGCGTGGTGATGTAGGTCATGGGATTCAGGGCGATGATCCACTGCAGCCAACCGACGGCACTCTCCGCCGGGAAGAAGGATCCCGACAGCATCCACGCCGGCACGAGCACGAGGTTCATGATCGCATGGAATCCCTGCGTGCTGCGCATGCGCCAGGCCATGGTGAACCCGGCCCCGGTCAACGTCAGACACGCGAGCACGAGCGCGGCGCCACCGAGCAGCAGGCCGGTCACTGTCACCTCGACGCCCGCCAGTGGAAGCAGAAGGAGGAAGAGTGCGGCCTGCCCGAGCGCGAGCACGGTGCCCGCCACGAGCTTGCCCGCAACAAGCGCCCCGCTTGACACCGGCGCAACGAGCACGCCCTGCAGGAAACCGCTCTTGCGGTCCTCGATCAGTGAAATCGTCGAGAAGATCGCGCTGAACAGCGCGATGAGCATGATCACGCCGGGATACAGGAAGGCACCATAGCGCTCTCCCCCGGCGATCGTGTGGCGGAATCCTGCATCGAGAAACACCCACAGCACGAAGGGCTGGCCGATCGCGCCGATCACGCGGCTGCGCTGGCGGAAGAAGTGCATCAGGTCCCGTTTGGCGAGACTCCAGGTCTGGAGCAGTGCGAGGCTCATGCGGCGAGACTCTCCATGTCGTCACGTTCGAATACTCTGCCTGTCCGCGCGACGAACACGTCGCCAAGCGTCGGAGTACGCGTCACCACAGAGGTGACACCGTCACGCGTCATGTCGACATGCTCGAGCAACCGTGCGATCGGCAGGTCCGGCAACAGCGCCCGCGTATCACCGAGCAGCACGGCACGTGCGCCGCATCGGCTGCGGAGGCGTTCGATGATCGCATCACGATCGCGCGCGTCCAGGTCGACGACGTGCGAACCGAACTCCGCGAGAAGCACGGCGGGCGCTGCCTGCGCCAGCACTTGGCCGCGCTCGAGCAGAACGACATCGTCCGATCGCTCGGCGATGTCGAGATGATGCGTGATCACGAGCACGGTCAACGCACGGGACTGCTGCAGACGGCGAAGTTGCGCAAGCCAGCGCTCCCGGGCGAGATGATCGAGCCCGTTGAACGGTTCATCGAGTACGAGCAGGACGGGATCCGTACTCAATACCTTCGCCATCTCCACCCGCCGCTGGAAACCACCGCTGAGTGTTTGCACCTTCCTGTCGAGCAGATCCGCCAGTTCGAGCGTGTCCAGCATGTCCGCATCCAGCGACGTGCGGCGCAGTCTCCGTCCATAGAGCATCGCGTGACAGGCGATGTTCTCGAACACGGTCAACTGAGGATCGAGAGCTGGACTCTGAAACGCAACGCCCATCGCGCCTGCTGCTGTGCGTGGTGCACCGCCGAGCACGACCACGCTCCCCTGCTGTACAGCAGTCATGCCGGTGATGAGCGAAAACAACGTGCTCTTGCCGCTTCCGTTCGCACCGATGATGGCCGTGACGGTCTGCGCCTGCACATCGAACGATACGGCGTCCAGTGCGCGAACGGACTCCCGTCGAGCACCCGCGTAGGTATGCACGACCTCATGCACGGCAATGGCCGTGTGCGCAGGGCGGATGCTCTCTGGGGCGGACGTCATGATCACGCGTTCGGGCGGGTATGCATCAAAGGCCGAGCTTCGTCAGGGAGAGCACGAGAATGAAGAAGAACAGCACGGGAATGTAGACGAACAGACGCAGGCGCCTGTTGTCGAACTTCAGATGCATGAAGATCGCAGCCACGAGCGCGGCCTTCAACACGGCGATCACCACGCCCACGACGATGTTGGCCGTGTCGCCGAAGTGGATGGTGGTCACACCCACCGTCAACGCGGTGAGCACGAGCAGATAGAGGAAGATCCGCAGGTACTTCTTCTTCAGCTCTTCGAATGAGAGATGCGATGCCATCGGTGATGCTCCTCGCTGCGCGTTAGAAGATGAGGTAGAGGGTCGGGAAGAGGAAGATCCAGACGAGATCCACGAAGTGCCAGTACAGACCGAGGGCTTCCACACGATGATGCATCTTCTGGGGATACCCGACGGTGAAACTCTTGACGAGCATCCACACCATGGGAATGAGTCCGCCGATCACATGCAGTCCGTGAAATCCTGTCATCGTGAAGTAGCTCGCGAAGAAGGTGTTGGTCCAGGGATAGATGCCGTGCGAGAACTTGGACGCATACTCGTAACTCTTGATGCCGAGAAAGCCGAGTGCACCGAGAATCGTCAGAAACAGAAACACGCGGAACTGCCCCTGATCGCCCTTCTCGAGGGCCAGATGCGCGAGCGCCATCGTGAGACTCGACCCGATCAGGATGGCGGTGTTGATGGTCGCGACGACCTTGTTGAGCTCGTGGGCACTCGTCGTGAACAGGTCGACGTTCAGATTGCGCAACACGAGAAACGCTCCGAAGAAGCCTGTGAAGAACATGATCTCGGATGCGAGGAAGATCCACATCCCGAGCTTCGCATGGTTGATGCCGGTCCGGGTCGGGATGGCGATGGTGGCAGTGGTCATGTGTCAGGCCTTGTCGACGAACATCAGGGTGAGAAGAATCAGCAGATACATGTACGAAGTGATGAGCACGGCGCGCGCGCGGCCGTTACTGCGATCGGCCAGGAAGCGCACACCCATCGCGGTGAACACCGCACCGAGCACGAAAGCGCCGACGAAGTACACCACGCCGGTCGCTCCGAACACGGTGAGCGCAAGACTGAACAGCACGAGCAGCAGCGTGTACACGACCACGTGACGCGCCACGGTCATGCCCTCCTCATCGAGCACGGTCAGCATCGGGAAGCCCCCGCGCTCATAATCCTTGCGATACATCCATGCCAGCGAGAGGAAGTGCGGCATCTGCCAGAGAAAGAGGATCATGAAGAGGATGAACGCCTCGAGCGAAATCGTACCGCTTGCTGCGGCCCAGCCTCCGAGCGGGGGAAGCGCCCCAGGAATGCCCCCCACCAGGGTCGAGAGCTGCGTCGAGCGCTTCATCGGCGTGTACACGGCCAGATAGAGGAAGGAGGTCAACGCCGCAAGGCCCATCGTCAGGGAATTCACCTGCGAGAGGAGGAGAAGACCGGCAACGGAAAGTCCGATGCCGAACATGGCCGCGCTCGAGCGCGTGACGCGTCCCGAGGGAATTGGCCGGAACATCGTGCGCTTCATCTCCGCGTCGAAGCGATGCTCGAGCACGTGGTTGAGCGCGCAGCTTCCCGCACTCACCAGCGCCGTGCCGGCGATCGCCAGCACGAAGAGCAGCGCATACTCGACCGTCAGGAACACGTGCGAGTTGCGTGGGAGCGCGAGCCAGAATCCCGCAGCCGCACTGACCGACACCATGAGGGTGATGCCGGGCTTGGTCAGTTCATGATAGGCAGCAAGGACCTCGCGCCCTGCTGCGCGCGCACCTGTGATCTGCTGCACCGACGCAAGGTCGGCAGGCGATACGTGCCTGTTCATGTGCCTGCCTCCTGCATGCGCAGAGACGTGGCAGCAGGCGCGCCGGTGAAGTGGTACCAGCGCACGCTCTGCACGTACAACAGAAAGACGAAGGTGAACGTGAGTGCACCACCCGCGACATGCAGGGTGTTCGGAATGATCGCCTCACGGGTCCAGATCACGGTCGCACCCATGAGGAACTGGATGACGACCATCACATAGGAGGCCGATGCAAGACCGCGCAATTTCTGCAGCGCACGGGTACGGTGGATGCGAATGGCCTGGGTGATGATCATCGCGCTGAGAATCACTGCGCCCACACGGTGTGCGAACTGGATCGCGACGCCGAAGGAGGTGAACTCGGGAATGATGCGGCCGTTGTTGAGCGGAAAGTCCGATATCGCCATGCCGCTGTAGGTATGGCGCGTGAGCGCGCCCATGAGTATCTGCACGAAAGTGAAAATCACCGTGGCGAGCAGCAGTCGCTGCAAACCCGCAGACACCTGCACATCACGCACCGGTACACCGGTACGCCACTGCTTCGACGTGGCAGTCATCATCAACATGGCCATCAGCATGAAGGTCTGGGCGAGCATCGCGTGGCTGACGGAAACCGCCGTCGGCAGTCGCATCAGCACGGTGAGTCCGCCCAGCACACCCTGTACGATCACGGCGGCAAGCCCGGCAAGCGCGAGCCGCTTCATCCACCGGCGGTCGTCGAAGCGCCACGCCAGCAACAACACTGCGATCGCGAGCACACCAATGCCCGTGGCGATCAGCCGGTGCCCGTGCTCATAGACAATGCCTCCCGTCCACTTCTCCAGGGGAAACGTGAACATGTTCTCGCCGTAGGTGGTCGGCCAGTCGGGAACAGAGAGTCCGGCTCCCGCACTGTGGACGAGTCCACCCTTCGCGATCAGCAGCACGGTGCCCACGGCGAGCACCGCCGCGACGATGTGCAACCACCGGAGACCAGAGGACCAGGTGTTCTGCGGGTCTGTCTGCAAGTTCATGTGCATGGCGCTCACTCCTCCACCGCCTCGAGCGCGCGTCTGGCTGTACGTGCGCGGTGCTCGTCCATTTGTCGACGAACATCCTCCGGGGAGGTCGTCTGCGGCAGGTAGTCCTGCACGGATTCCGGTGAGCTGTATTCGTAGGGACCGCGGTACACGTGCAGCGGAATCTCGAAATTTCCATGGGGAGGCGGTGAGGGTGCCTGCCATTCGAGGGTGTTTGCACGCCAGGGATTGCGCTTGGCTGCACGTCCCTTCCAGAGGCTGTGTACAAGGGCCGCGACGAGAATGAACTGGGCGAAGCCGAGCACGATCGCATTGATCGTGATGAACTCGTTCATCGGCTGCATCGGCTTGAGAAAGTCGTACACCGTGGGATCGTAGATGCGGCGCATCATGCCACCGATGCCGAGTATGTGCATCGGAAAGAAGGTGCCGTTGAACGAGATGAAGGTGATCCAGAAGTGGGTCTTGCCAAGTCCCTCGCTCATCATCTTGCCTGTCATCTTCGGCCACCAGTAGGTGATGCCGGCGAACACGGCGAAGAGGCTGCCGCCGAAGAGCACGTAATGAATGTGCCCGACGATGAAGTAGGTGTCGTGGATGTACATGTCCACCGGTGTCGAAGCCATGAAGATGCCGGAAAGTCCACCGATCACGAACATCGAGACGAAGGCCACGGCGTTGAGCATCGGCGTGGTGAACTCCATGCGACCGCGCCACATCGTGCCGAGCCAGTTGAAGGTTTTGATCGCCGATGGCACCGCGATCACCATGGTCGAGATCATGAAGGTCGTACCGAGCAGGGGATTCATGCCGGACTGGAACATGTGATGTCCCCACACAAGGATGCCCAGGAACGAGATCGCCATGATGGCGAACACCATCGCCTTGTAGCCGTACAGCGGTTTGCGCGAGAAGGTCGAAAGCACGTCAGACACCACGCCCATTCCCGGAAGGATCATGATGTAGACGGCGGGATGCGAATAAAACCAGAACAGGTGCTGCCAGAGCAGCGGCTGACCTCCGCCCGCTGTACGCGACATGTCGCGGCCCGCCACTACAAGGTGCGACGGCGTGAAGAAGCTCGTATGCAGGAAGTTGTCCATAAACAGCATCGACAATGCCGCGGCCAGCACCGGCGTGCCGATGATGACGATGATTGCGGTGATGAAGATCGACCAGACCGTCATCGGCATTTGGAACATGCCCATGCCCGGCGCACGCATGTTGAGCACGGTGGTGATGTAGTTGACTGCCCCGAGAATCGAACTGAACCCGGCGATGAACAGTCCGACGATCCACAAGGTCTGTCCACTGCTCGCCAGTGCACTCAGTGGCGGGTAGCCGGTCCACCCCGCCGCTGCCATGCCCCCCTCGGTGAAGAACCCCGCCATCATGATCGCGGTCGCGAGTGGATACATCCAGAACGATACGGCGTTCAGTGTGGGAAAGGCCATGTCGTCGGCCCCGATCATCAGAGGGATGCAGAAGTTGCCGAACACGCCGATGAGCAGCGGAATGATCACTGCGAAGATCATGATCGTGCCGTGCATGGTCAGCAGCTGCGTGTAGAATCCGGGTGTGACCGCTCCCTCTGCGCTCACCCATGAGGAGGGCAGCATCTGGCCGATGACGGGGATGGGTTTGCCGGGATACGCAAGCTGCCAGCGTATGAAGAGTGCGAATGCGCCACCGACGAAGAGGAACAGAAGCGCGGTGATGAGGAACTGCCGCGCGATCATCTTGTGGTCCGTGCTCCAGATGTAGGTCCGGAAAAACGACTGGCTGTGGGCGTGCCCGTGGTCGCCGTTGTGCTGTGCGTGTGTGAGTGCTGCGTCCATGTCCTTACATCCTGGATTCGGAAGGTGAAGCGGGAGTCTGCGCCGCTGCAGGCGCACCAGCTGGTGCAGCAGCAGGCGCGGCCGTCTGGGTCACCGTACCGCGCGCGGCGGCGACCGCCTTGTACTGCTCGTCGATCCACGTGTCGAACTCCTGCTGCCCGTGCAGCGTCAGTTCGGCACGCATCAGGTAGTGGCCGCTGCCGCACAATTCGGCGCAGGCGATTTCATAGGTCCCGGTCTTGCGTCCGTCGAACCAAACGTTCACCCACTGGCCCGGCAGCGCGTCCTGCTTGATGCGCATGTTCGGCACGAAGAAGCTGTGGATCACATCCATCGACGACATGCGGATCAGCACGTTCTTGTTGATCGGCAGGTGCAGCTGATTGATCGTCGTGTAGTCGTCACGTCCGTTGGGATCCGATGGATCCACACCGAAGGGATTCGTGGCACTGATGAAGCGCTGCTCGCGATGCCCGAACACGCCGTCCGAACCCGGGTAGCGGAAATGCCACATGTACGTCTGCCCCATCACCTCCACCGTGAAATCGGGATTCGGTGTGTGCTCGGCGTACTTGAGCCGCTGCCAGACGTCGTCGCTGTAGAAGCCGAGAAAGACGAACAGCGCGAGCGGCAGCGCCGTCCACGTCAGTTCCAGCACGCTGTTGCCGTGATAGTAGTGCGCGCGCTCACGCTTCTTCCTGCGCCGGTACTGGATGATGAACCAGATGTACACGGCGTTGACCAGGAGGAAGATCGCAATCGTGAGATAGTAGATCACGTAGAAGAGGTGATCGACTCCGTCGCCGAGATTGGAAATGTTTTCCGGGAACCAGTCAAGCATGCGGTTGGGTCCTGCAAGTGATGACGCTCGACATCGATGATGCCGGGCAGTGTATGGTGCTCAGAGGAAATCGTATGCGTCCGTCGCGTGCCGTGGTCGCGCAACGCCACATCCGGGGGAAGCTTCCACGCCGCAGCGTGCGGCACTCGGATGTCAGAGTGCGGGCGCGAGCTCCGACTCGGTCCACGCCGTCACGCGGCCCTTCGTCTTGTCGCGCACGTCCTTCACCGCGGCTGCATCGATCGCCGCCGCTGTGTTGCCCCAGCTTGAACGCACATAGGTCAGCACGTCGGCGATCTCCTGATCGCTCAGATCGTTCATCCACGGCTGCATCACGCCATTGTAGGAACGGCCGTTGCGCTCGATGGGCCCCTGAAATCCGTGCAACACAATGCGGATGGGAAGACCGGGATCCCCGGTGGCGAGCGCCGAACCCTTCAGACTCGGGTACACGCCGGGAATGCCCTCTCCGGTCATCTGATGGCAGACGGCACACTTTGCGTTGAACACGGCTGCGCCGGGACCCCCGGCCGTGGGCATCGCACCCTGCTGGGCGGCGACGTCCTTCGGATCAGGTTCCCATTCGGGGGGTGCATCGTCGCCGACGAATGCGTAGCAACCGACAAGCAGCAGGCCCGGAAGGGCGACCAGCAGCAAGGCACGCAGGCTCCTGCGCACGACGCCGCGCATGGGATGGAATCTATGGTTGGAATGCATGGAGGATACGATGGATACCTGAAGTCTGGAGTGCCGATCCGCACATGGCATCACTGGCACCGTGTTCACTGCTGCACGACGCAATACCTCGAAGCGCAGCTGGAATTCGTGAACACCAAAAACATGAATGCGTATCTGAGCATTCGAAGCTAAAGAAAAAATAGTTCCCTTGTCAACTTTTCATCTCTTGAAGCCTGTATCGCGACGGGGGGACCTTCAGATCCTCTTCTCCTCTACTCCCGCATGCGGGCTGGGTAGTCCCTTCATATACCATTGATTATCAAGTATTTAGAGTCTCCATGCTTCCACGGAGCAGCCACATGCGGTGTGCCTGAGGCGATTCGAAAAAAAAGATTCTTTCAGACAAGTTTTATCCGCATTATGCAGCGTCTCTCCACCGCACCCGGATTTCTCCTATTATCATCCTCTTTCCTCCCTTCCCAAAACGCAAAACGGCGGCCGCGGCCGCCGTTGCAGAAAACAGGTGGAGCGGATGCTCAGGTGGTCACATCATCGACAACCGCAACGAGAATGTCTTCAACTTCGCGCGGGATCCCGCCGAAATCCTGCCCGGGCATCATCTGGCTGATGAGCGAGGGACGCATGAGCGAAACCACGGTCTGATCACCCTCGGTGTAGACGGCGAAGCGGCAGGGAAGGAACATCCCGACGGGCTTGTGGATGCCGAGCACCGCATGCGCGTAGCGGGCATTGCAGACTTCCACGATGCTGTAGGAAGGGATGTCGAAGCCCTTCTCGGCAAGGGTCTCATGCACCTGATGCGTGTGCAGCACGCGGAAGCCGCGCGCAACGGCTGCCTCGTTGATGGCGGCCACAACCTCGGACTGCGGACGTGCGGTGCTGCGGGTATATTCGAGTGAATCCATGATGATGCTCCGTGATGCTGGTGATATGTGAGTCGGTGTCAGACCGGCTGCGTACCGGAGGCTGGGATGCCGGGTGCCGCAAGCCCCGAGGCCGGAGGAATGCCGAGCTGCTCGAGGAGTTGGGTCCGCGCCTGATCGGAAAAGCTCGGCGAGACCGCCCGGTACAGACCGATCATCTTCTCGAGAGAATCGCAGTAACTGTTGCAGTCGGGACAGCGCGTCAGATGTGCCCGCACGGAACGGCAGCGCTCGGAATCATCGTCTTCACCAAATTGTGCACAGATGAAGTCGAGGACGTCCTTGCAACTGATATCGGGATCCACGGACCCGGCGGTCGACAGTGTTGCATCATTCATGGATCATTTCTCCGAAAACAGGGGACTGAGTTCATTGCGCAGGAACGAACGGGCACGGTGCAGACGCGATTTCACGGCTGCGATCGACAGACCGGTCACTTCGCTGACCTCCTCGGTCGAAAGTCCTTCCATGTCGCGCAGTACGAAGATCATGCGGTAGTCGGGCGCCAGACGTTCGATCGCCGCATCGAGCCGCTCGCGAAGATCGCTCCGTTCGAGTTCGTCGTGGGGATCGTGATCCGTCGTGCCGAGTGCCACTTCGGCAATTGGCGAGTCTTCGTCATCGATCGAAACGAATCGCCCGCTCTTGTTGCTGCGCGCAAGCATCAGGCAATGATTCGAAACGATGGTGTAGAGCCACGTGGTGAACTTCGAACGGCTGTCGAATTGATCCAGCTTGCGAAGCACGCTGACGAAGGTCTCCTGCGTCGTGTGTTCGGCGCGGTCCTGATTCCTGCAGACGTTGTACGAAAAACGGAAGATGACCGGTGCGTAGGTGTCGATCAAAGATCGTATCGCTTCCTGATCGCCCTGCTTGGCACGCTCGATGATCTCGGATTCGTGTTCGCTCGTCATACGATAAGATGCATGTGCGTGAGATTGGATTCGTGTGCACCTGCGCAATGGCTGGCGCATGAAGAAAGAAAAAGTACGAAATCCCCGGTTCAGAAATCGAGATAGTGTGCATGCGCCCGCAGCCAGTGCTGATGGTGCTTGCGCAGGGGACAGTACTGTTCGACGAGGGACCAGAACGCGGCTGAATGATTCAGGTGCACGCGATGTGCGAGTTCATGGATGATGACGTAGTCGATCACCTCGACGGGCAGCTGCATCAGCGTCTGGTTGAAGCTCAGACTACCCGAAGCCGAACAGCTTCCCCACCGGGACTTCTGGCGCCGGATGGTGATGCGGGTGTATGTGAGGTTCATGCGGGAGGCATGCAGCGCGACACGGGCGGGGATGGCTCGGCGCGCCTGCATTCCATACCATGCCGTCATGATGCGTTCGACAAGCTCAGTGCGTCGCTCGCCCTCCCATGTGTCCGGAATGCTGACCTCGATGTGATCGCCTTCCAGACGCACACGCGTGCGGCGCCGCGGCTCGATGTGCACTTGCAGCGTATACTCGCGCCCGAGAAAGCGGATCTTCGACCCGTGACGATACGAGGGACGCGGCAGGTGTCGCTCCAGACGCGAGAATTCGTCGAGCTTGCCGAGTACCCAGGCGGATTTTTCGTGGATGAAGAGGGGGATCTCACGCTCCGGCAACCGCAGCGGGGCGGAGACTCGGAGTCCCTTGCCCAGCGTGATGGTCAGTCGTACGTACCGGGTCCGCTTGCTGCGGGTGACGGAATACTCGATACGGCGACCCTGCAGCGTGATGGTCGGCATGAGGGGGGAAGCGATGAATGCGTGGCGCGTCCGACGCCGTGATGCAGACGCGCACACACGTTACAGAGACTGCACGAGCACGACGAGTTCGTAGGAGAGCGCGGAGAACATTGCCGAGATGGGGATGGTCAACACCCAGGCCCAGAGAATGTTGCGTGCCACACCCCAGCGTACCGCAGAGAAGCCACGAACCGCTCCCACCCCGATGATGGCACCGGTGATGGTGTGCGTCGTGCTGACGGGAATGCCGAGTGTGGTCGCACCGATGATGGTCAGACCGGCGGAGGTTTCCGCACTGAAGCCGCCAAAGGGACTGAGCTTTGTCATGCGCATGCCGAGGGTCTTGATCACCTTCCATCCCCCGAACAGCGTGCCGAGCGCGATGAAGAGATGGCTGATCAACACGACCCAGAGCGGCACGCCGAAGCCATCGGGCATGAAGCCGTTCGTGAAGAGCACGAGGGCGATGATGCCCATGGTCTTCTGCGCATCATTGCCACCGTGGCTGAGGCTGTATGCGGCCGCACTGACCAGCTGCAGGCGGCGGAACCACTTGTCGACGATGCGAGGTGGTTGATTCCGCACAATCCAGATCGTGACGATCGAGAATGCGTAGGCCATGACGAGGCCCAGAATCGGGGCGACGAAAATGAAGAGGACGACCTTGGTGATGCCCGACATGATGAGAACGGCAAAACCCGATTTGGCGACGGCTGCGCCTCCGAGTCCGCCGATGATTGCGTGCGATACGCTGATCGGCATGCCGAAGTGCGTGGCGGTCGCGGTGGTCGCGACGGCCCCCATGACCGCGGCGAAGATCAGCGAATTGTCAATCACTGAAAGCTCGACAATGCCCTTTCCGATCGTGTTGGCCACGTGGACACCAAACACGAATGCGGCGACGAAATTGAAAAACGCCGCCCAGATGACACCCTGGAGCGGCGTGAGCACGCGCGTCGAGACGACTGTGGCAATCGAGTTTGCCGCATCGTTCATCCCGTTGTAGAAGTCGAAGATGAGCGCCAGCACGATGATGGCAATCGCGAAGGTCAGCATGCTCATGAGTTCTTGATGAAGATGGAGATGATGACGTTGGCCACGCTCTGGCACTTGTCGGAAGCATTCTCAAGTATGTCGAGAATCTCCTTCTTCTTCATCAGGGTGATCGGATCCTTCTCCTCTTCGAAGAGACGCGTCATCGCAGCCTGATACACCGTGTCGGCTTCGCTCTCGAGATCCTTGACCGCCTTGCATTCGTTCATGCCCGACTTCTTGTCCTTGAGATCATGCATCACCGACGACAATTCCTTCATCTGCAGCGACACGATCGAAGTGAGGCGGTCTGCCGCGTCGATCCGCTCGGTGATCTTGAACATCTCGAGCCGGATCGCAGCCGCAAACAGGATGTCGCTGATGTCATCGAGTTTCTTGATGAGGAGGAAGATGTCTTCGCGATCGAATGGCGTGACGAAGGTCTTGTTCAGCTGCTTGATCACCTTGCTCGTGATCTCGTCGCAGCGCTTTTCGAGCGGCTTCATCTTGAGCAGTACTTCGCGATCGAACGGGGCTGCGCTGAACAGCGTATTCGTCAGCTCGGCCATTTCCGCAATGCGACTGATCATGTCGTTGAAATGCTCGAAATACTTTTCCTCTTTGGGAAGCAGTTTGTTGAACATCGAAATCCTGCGTGAGTGTGTGTGTCACGACGTCGTGCTGCACTGTGCATCAGCATGATCCATCTGGTCGGATGGACCTCGGGGCGCCGCGGAAAACAATTCCAGCACTGAAATCTACGGAACCCCACCCAAAGTTGAAACCGGATGAGTTATTCGTGAGAAAGGTGTTGTCCCTGAAACAACGGCGCCCCGGCCGGCCCGAAGAACATCGTTGCAAGTAGTGGGAAGGTTACAGGAACCGGGTCCCGGCCGGGACGCACATCGTGATGTTCACGCGAATATCACCTCTGCAGAAGCTCCGCACAAGTCACCCGGAATGGGATGGCCACCTGCTGGGAGGGCCACCTGCTGGGATGGCCAGCCGCATGTTCAGCGCGCCAGCAGCATCGCCCGCACGAGCACATCGCTTCCGATCGTCATGCGGTAGAACAGCACACCGCTCGGCAGACCCGACGCATCGAATTCCACCGCATGCTCTCCCGCTCCACGCATGCCCTCGTCGAGAACCCGGACCCTGCGCCCGTATGCATCATGCACTTCGAGCACCACATGCCGCAGGTCTCCCTCCGGCAGCGCGTAACGAATGCGCGTGACGGGATTGAAGGGATTCGGACTGTTCGGATGCAGCTTCGCCATGCCCCCCTCCTTCACTGGGAGGATGCAGTCTCCATGCGTGGTGATGTCGCCGGGGATCAACTGCGCCGAAACGCCGCGAGGCAGGACTGGGTCCACAGGTTGGAGGAGGGAGGTGCGGACACCGAAGGCCGACAGGCTGCCGTCGCCACTCGTGACACGCAATACCACGACGCCGAGCACCCCCGCACTTCCGAGCGGTACGGGGGAAGCCCCCGCAACGCGCACGCGGCCGGGAGCAATGCCCGTCACCGTCACACCGTCCCACTCGGGCGTGAAGGCACGCGGCTGCGCGGACGCATGCTCGAGCGTCGAACTCTCAAAGAGCAGATCGACCGCGAAATCACGGATGATGGCCTGCAGGGGATTGCGATAGAACAGTGGGACATCCACGAGTGTGCCGATGCGACCCATCAGTCCCGTGGGAACGCGGATCTCCACGATGCTCTCCGCTGCGGCAATGCCGGTGCGTGTCTCGCAGTCGGCCGTGAGACCACCGCCGGCATCCGCATGCAGCATGAACACGGCTGCACGGGCGGTATCGGCGATGGCAGGAATGCAGGACCAAGACAGGGCGGCCTGCTGACCGGGAGCAAGCACGACGCCGAGCGGTTTGCTCGGTGCCTCGCCGGGCACCAGCGTGATGCCGGCGGGCGGCACCAGTGTGACGCTCACATTCGCCAGCTGTGTCTGCCCGGAATTGTGTACGGTCGCAGTCACGGAGAACGGCGAGGGTTGCAGTCCCCGCTGGGGATCGAGATAGCGGATGCTGTCGGGCGCGCTGCAGGTGAGCCCGAGATCTCCACGCGCGGTATCGCGTGGAGGCGGTACGACCACGATCACGCGCTCACAGGTGCGAACCACGCCGTTCGCGTACGCGGTGATGCGTACGCGTCGCTCCGTGAGCACACTGGTAGTGTCACGCACGATATCGATGTTCCACGCCACGGTGGCTTCCGCTGCGGGATCGAGGTCGCGCACGAGACGGTCGGGCGTCTCACCCGCCGACAGCTGTATCCCGCCCGGCAGCGCGATGGTCATCCGCACGGAATCCACCCGCGTCTGCGAGGTGTTGCGTGCAGTGCCACGTACGATGATTGGATTCGGGTAGCGGTCGGTGCCGGTGTCGAAACGCACGGTATCGGGGGCCGCGCACGCGAGCGTGATGCTGCCCGCCTCCAGAGGTGGCAGGTACACGCGCATGCAGCAGGTCAGGTCGCGATGGAAACGCGCCGACATCGTGAAGCAGATGTCCACGGTGTCGCCACTCGGACCCGGCACGGCGGTGAAGGACCAGAGGAGTTCCTCATCCGCACCGGGTGCGAGTGTCGCGAGGGATTTCACTGCGGATTCGCCGGGGGCGAGTGCGAGACGACCCTGGGTGATCACGCGCACGAGCGGGTCGAAGGCGCGGGCGTCGCCCGAGTTGCGGATGCGTACGCGCACGATGATCGGATCCGGCGTGTACCGCCCGCTTTCGATCGTCACCACCGGAGGCGGTAGACAGTCGAGCGCAAGCGCGGCGGCACGTGCGGCTGGAATGTAGACGGGCACGGGACATGGCACGATCGCCGAAGTCGTCCGCCCCTTCACCTTCACCTGCGCGCGTATGGTGTCGACGCGACCCGACGAACGCGGTACGGCATTGGCTACCCACGACGCGATGCCACGGTCGCCCGGACCGAGCAGCGACGGTGCCAGCAGCTTCGCAGACAGCTCACCAGCGACGAGTTCGATGTTGCCCGGCGGCAGAAACTCCGCCACCACTGAATCCGCCGGAGCGTTGCCGACATTGCGCGCCTCGAGGCTGATCGTGAAGGGCGAGGGCAGATACGTGTTGAGCGAATCCGAGAACACGAGACTGTCGGGACCCGCACACGTGAGCTCGATCGCAGCCCCACGCACGGCTTCGATCCACACGATCTTCTCGCACACCATCGCACCGCCGTTGGCCGCATACACCGACACGCGAATGGTGTCGAAGCGCGCCACCGTCCGGTCGAGCACGCGCAGCCGGAAACTCGTCGCTGCGGTCTCCCCCGCAGCCAGCGAATCGGTCACCAGCTTCAGCGGCTGATCCGGCCCCTCGATTGAAAGATCCGCCCCTTGCAGCAGTGCCGCATACACCATGCGCCCGTGCGACGTGCCGGTGTTGCGCACCGCGACATCGAGCATGAAGGGATTCGGGTCGTATCCGCTGTCGGTGTACCGGATGGTATCAGGTCCCGCAAGCGTGCAGGCAAGCTGCGGCGCCGCCCCCGTGGTGAGAATCTGCAGCGGCACGCAACAGCGTGCACCCGCAAAGTTCGAAGCCAGAATGTCGATGCAGATCTGTGTCGCACCACTCGGTGGTGTCGTGCCTGCAAGGATCCAGGAAATCGTCACGCTGTCACCGGGCTGCACCACGGCCCCGCCGGGCAGGTCCTTCAGCACCGTCTCCCCCGGTGCCAGCCGCATGTACGAGGGGAAGCTGATGCGGCCCTGGGCGGACGTCATCACGTTGCCCGATGTATTGCGCACCGTGGTGGAGGCGATGAGCATCGGGGGATCCCACGCCTGCTTCTCCTCGTCCCATGTGATCACGCTGGGATTCGTGCAGGCGAGCGTGGCGCGCACGGGACTCTTCGTGATGAACACCCTCTGACAACAGAGTCCGGTATCGAGCCCCGCAGCCACCTTGATACAGAACTCCACCGTGTCGCTGGTCATGCGGTCGACGGGTCGCAGCATCCACGTCACCTGCCCGCTCTGATTCTGCGTGAGCGTGGCAGGCGACACGGCCGCGGTCACGGGAGTGGATCCCGCCCGCCCGAATCCCGCGGGCAGTTGAATCCACGCCTCCGGGGTGCGGGCGATGACAGGCGATACATTCGTCACTTCGAGCGTGACGGCAAACACTTCTGGCTCATAACGCCCCAGACTGTCGATCCACCGGATCGTGGTCGGCATCGTGCATTGCGCACGCAGGGCGGGACGCCCGCGCTCGGCCTGAATCACTGTGCAGCACTCCACCGGCAAGGTGCTGTCGCTCTGCATGCCGATGCAGATGACATAGGTCCGCGCGCTGTCGACGGGTGCGATGCGCACGGCGAAACTGATCGGTGCACTCTGTCCCGCCGCCAGCATCGGAATCCCGAGCGCAACGGTGTCGGTGCCCCCCGCGAGCGTCACTCCGTACGGCAGACGAATCCACGCACGCGTGTTCATTGCGGGAATCACACCGGTGTTCTTCACCGACGCGCTCACCGTCACAATGGCGGGATCGTACATCCCGGCGACGGGATCCCACGCCACCGCGACAGTGTCGCCGCAGATGGAGCCGATCACCGGTCGCGGACGCAGGTTCAGATTTGCAGCCAGCACGCGCAGCTGCATGCAATCGTCGGTCTCCTTCTCGAAGTCGAAGATGATCTGCGAGAAGATGCTGTCCTTGTCCACCGCACCTGCCTTGTAGCGCAGTAGCATCAACGTGTCCGACCCGACGAGCGTCACATTCCCCTCGAGCGTCACGAGCAGCGAATCGCTCACGTCACGAATGTCGATGCTCGTGAAACGGCCCGCCAGGTGTGGTGCGGTAATCGCATCGACAAAGGTCACGAGCGGTGTGCGCTCGTAGACCTTGAACGCGAGCCTGCGCAGGTTCGCGGGACCACCGGTTGCAGTAATCCGTACCGGAATCACCAGATCCCCGTACTCGTACGACAAGGTGGAGTCGAACGAAATCGTCACTGCCGGAAGCGAAGGATCGATGGGCGCGCGGTAGCGCCTGCGCTCGACCAGAGTCTTCCCGTTGCATGCCTTGACAGTGATTTCCGCTTCACGCCACGAGCCATCGGGACATTCGATCTCATACTCGAAGACACAGTCGTTCGCACCGCCCGCCACATGCGAGGCGAGTTCGTTGAATGCATCGATGATGCCGTCGGGATGCGTCACGGGAATGAAAACACCCCCGGTCGAATCGGCCAGCATGCGCATGTCCGCAACCTCGTTGGGAAGCGCGTGGTACGAGACGCAGATCGTGTAGACGGGAATCCCCGCCCGTCGCGCGTAGCGGATCACATCCTGCAGCGTCGCTCCGCTGGCGTTGTCGCCGCCGTCGCTGAGCACGATCACCGCCTTGACGGGATTCACCCCGAAGGTCTCAACCTCGTAGAGTGCGCGCAACGCCGCGTCCCAGATCGCCGTGGGTCCCCACGCAAAAATGCGTGTCAGCGCATCATACAAGTCGTTCGTGTTCGAGGTCATCGACTGTTCCACATACCAGTCCTCGGCAAACGAAATAATCGCCGCCTCGTCGGTCCCGGTACTGCGTGGTTGCATGAGCTGGATGAACTCCCAGGCCCCCTGCTGGATCCGGTAGAGGCTCGTGCCTGCGACGCTTCCGCTGCGGTCGAGCGCGAACGCAACCGAAATGGGCACCGGGTCGGGGGGGCACCGCATCGTGAAGTTCTTCAGCATCCCCCCATCCTTCACCTGCGCGTCGATGGTCTGCAGACTCTGCGTCTGCACACCCTTGCAGAAGGCCCGCACATGCACGCGGATCTTGGGAAATGCGCTCGTGTCGAAACGGACGATGCGCAGGGTATCCTGCTGCTGCAGCTGCGCCTCCGCCCGAGGTGCACACAGCGCACACGCGAGCGCAAGGGTGAGAACGCCAATCGTGAACGAACGCATCATGTCAACCTTTCTCCGGATGTCGATGCCTCGTGCCACGGCATCACGGTGGTGTCGCTGAACCATTCATGAATGTGGGGATGGGAGACAGGCGCCTGCGCTGTCACTGTGAAGGCACGAAGCGCCTCCCTGCGGAAGCCTGCCAGACTTTCATGCGACGAGCTGTAGAGCCGGCAGAGCACGTCGCCCTCCTCGACCGCCTCGCCCGCCTTGCAGGCGAGCACGATGCCGGCCGTGGCATCGACTGCGTCGTCGGCACGCATGCGCCCGGCACCCAGCGCAACGGCCAGACGGCCGATCACGAGCGCGTCGACATGTGCAACGACACCATCCCGCTCCGCATGCACCTCGATGACGCGACGGGGTGCGGGACCGCGCAACGTGTCCTCGATCACGCGGGGATCTCCCCCCTGCGCAATCACAAGCTGGAGGAATTTCTCATACGCCTTGCCGCTGTGCACCATCCTGCGGGCCAGCGCGTGGCCCTCGGGAAGCGTCGCCACCGCGCCCCCGGCGCGCAGCATGAGCGCGGCGAGCGCGTAGGTGACGTCCATCAGATCGGGGGTGTCGGCTCCGCGCAGACATTCGACGACCTCGACGATCTCGACCCAGTTGCCTGCAGCACGCCCGAGCGGTTCATCCATGCGCGTGATGATGCCCTCGGTGCGCAGACCGAACGACGCGCCGATCGCAGCGAGCAGTTGCGCCAGAGCGCGTGCGTCGTCGAGGGATTGCATGAACGCACCGCTTCCCGCCTTCACATCGAGCACGAGCGCATCGGCACCTCCCGCAATCTTCTTGCTCATGATGCTTGCCGCGATGAATGGCAGAATCTCGACCGTTGCCGTCACATCCCGCAGCGCGTAAATCCGGCGGTCGAGGGGCACGAAGGAATCGGTCTGTCCCGCCATGGCCATACCTGTCGCGCTCAGCACATGCAGGTACTCCGCCTCCGTCAGCCGCGTGCGGAAGCCGGGGATGCTCTCGAGCTTGTCGAGAGTGCCGCCCGTGAAGCCGAGTCCGCGGCCCGAAATCATCGGCGCATGGATGCCCGCGGCGGCACAGATCGGAACGAGCAGCAGCGAAGTCTTGTCGCCCACGCCTCCGGTGGAGTGCTTGTCGACCTTGGGACCCGGGAGCGACGACAGGTCGATGCGCGTGCCCGACTCGATGAAGATGCGCGTCAACGCAATCGTTTCCTCAAACGTCATGCCGCGGAAATACGTGGCCATGAGCAGGGCCGTTGCCTGGTAGTCGGGCACGTCGCCGCGCATGTACGCATCGAAAAACGCCTGCAGATCGTCAGACGACAAGGTACCGCCGTCCCGTTTCCTCCGGATGATGTCCTGTGCCGACATATGCCTCTGATCGTAATCATTCATGGTACCAAAAACTCACCCCAACTGCAATGCACACCGATGGAGCAGAATGATCGGCGGACGACTCCGTCCACCCTGCACCCACCAAACATCCGTCAAGAGTGGACGAGGACGTCCACCCTCCTTTCAAAAAGGGCGATCTCCCGATCGCCCTTCCTGTTCCGTTCTTTCCGCGTGTTCCGTGGTTTCCTAGCCGTCGCGGCGAATGTACGCCTCCAGTTCGGGACGAAAACGCTGGATCGTGAACTTCACCGGCCATGCCGCTGCATCGCCGAGCGCACACACGGTGTTGCCCTCGATGTTGCCGGCCACGCTCTCGAGCAGATCGAGGTCCTCGATCCGACCCTCGCCCGCACCGATGCGCTCGAGCACCTTGCGCATCCAGCCCGTACCCTCGCGGCAAGGCGTGCACTGTCCGCAGCTTTCGATCCAGTAGAAATGCGTAATGCGCGTGAGCACGCGGATCAGATCCGTGTCTTCGTCCATCACCATGATGCCCGCGGTGCCGATGGCCGAACCGACCGCCTTGAGCGAATCGGC
Organism: Bacteroidota bacterium; assembly: GCA_023432805.1. Lineage (GTDB taxonomy): Bacteria > Bacteroidota > Ignavibacteria > SZUA-365 > SZUA-365 > JAEYUG01. Next base: position 19,519 of record JAEYUG010000062.1, read on the forward strand.
ATCCATGCGCACGCCCTCGAGCTGCTCGCCCCGCAGCGGCGGCATGGAGCTTCCCCCGGGGATGACCATCTTGATCTTCTTGTTGCCGGGCACGCCGCCTGCGACATCGTGAATCAGTTCCGTCAGCAGCATCCCCGTCGGCAGTTCATAGACACCGGGCTTGTTGACATGACCGGAAATTCCATAGAGCAACGGGCCCGGATGCTTCTCTGCACCGATCGAGGCGAACCACTCTGCGCCCCGCTCGAGAATGAGCGGCACGTTCGAGATGGTCTCGACATTGTTGATCGTGGTCGGGCAGCCCCAGAGTCCGTTCTGCGCCGGGAAGGGCGGCTTGACACGAGGGTAGGGGCGGATGCCCTCGATCGAGTTCATCAGCGACGACTCCTCGCCGCAGATGTACGCGCCCGCTCCGCGATGCACGTAGATGTTCATCGCGAAATCGGAGCCGAAAGTTTCCTTCATCCGCTCGCCGACGTAGCCGCGCGCATACGCGTCGTCGATCGCCTGCTCCATCATGCGCACCCAGGTCTCGTACTCGCCACGGATGTACAGGTACGCCGTCGTCGCGCCGATCGCCTTTCCGGCAATCAGAATACCCTCGATCAGCAGATGGGGATTGTACTCGAAGATCTGCCGATCCTTGAACGAACCCGGCTCGCTCTCGTCGCCGTTGATGCACAGATACTTCGGCTTTTCGCTCCCCTTCGGCATGAAACTCCATTTCAGACCTGTGGGAAAGGCTGCGCCGCCGCGACCGCGGAGGTTCGACGCCTTCACGATGCCGATGATCTCGTCGGAAGCCATCGCCATCGCCTTGCGCGCCTGCTGATAACCGCCACGGGATTCGTAGACATCGATGCGGTGCAGGTCGGGAATGCCCGGCAGGAGTACGGGAGTGTAGTCGATCATCGTCCGTCCTCCGTGGCCGCCGCCTTCTGGAGATCGTCGATCAGCGTGTTGATCTTCTCGGGCGTCAGATATTCGTGATACTGCTTGTTGACCGACAGCATCGGTGCACTGCCGCAGGACCCGAGACACTCGGCCTCGGAAATCGTGAACAGGTTGTCGGGGGTCGTCTCGCCGACTCCGATGCCCAACCGCGCCTTGAGTGTCGAGAGCACCATGTCGGAGCCGCAGAGCAGACACGAGACATTGGTGCAGACATGAAGGTGATAGCGGCCGGCCTTGTGCTGATGATACATTTCGTAGAACGTCACCACACCGAACACGTTCTCGACGGGCACGCCGAGCAATTCGGCCACGTACTGCGATGCCTCATCGGAAATGTAACCGTACTTGTCCTGCATCATGTGCAGCACGCCCATCACCGCGCCGAGCGGTGTGGGATAATGGGACTTGATGACCTCGACGCGCGCGAGTTCTTCCGGAGTGAACATGAGGTTCCGATGCGTTGGTGATTACTTGTCGGCTTCGCCCATGACGGGATCGATGCTGCCGACAATGGCGACGATGTCCGAGAGCATGTGCCCCCGAAGCATCTGCGGCAATGCCTGGATGTTGCAATACGAGGGCGAGCGGATCTTCAGACGCCAGGGATGTCCCTCACCGCGACTGATGATGTGGAAGCCGAGCTGGCCCTTCGAACTCTCGATGGCGTGGTAGACTTCACCGGATGGGGGATTCACACCGAAGTTCACGATCATGAAATCGTGGATCAGCTCCTCCATCCGCGTGTAGATGCGCTCCTTGCGCGGCAGCACCTTCTTGGGCTCGTGGGCATGGACAGGACCGGAAGGCAGCCTGTCAAGGCACTGATGCACGATCTTGACGCTCTCTCGCAGTTCGCCCAGACGCACATAATAGCGGGCCAGCGCATCACCCTCTGACTCGGTGATGACCTCGAAATCGAGCTGGTCATAGACCAGATACGGCATGTCGCGTCGCAGATCGAGTGCCACGCCCGAGCCGCGCAGATTTGGTCCGGTCAATCCGATGGCCAACGCTTCTTCTCCGGTCATGACACCAATCCCACGACAACGCTCGAAGAAGATGCGATTGCGGTTCAGCAGACGTTCGCATTCGTCGAGGCGCTCGGGGAACTGCTCGAGAAACGCAATGATGGCCGCCTTCGAATCGTCGAGCATGTCTTGCGCGATACCACCGATGCGGGTGAAACTGGTCGTGAAGCGCGCACCGACAAGCAGATCGAAAATATCGTGGAGTTTTTCCCTCTCGCGGAAGCACCAGAGCAGAAGGGTCATCGCACCGACATCCATCGCCATCACACCGAAGGCGACGAGATGCGAGCTGATCCGTGCAAGCTCCGCACAGATCGTGCGGATGTACTGCGCACGCGGCGGTGCTTCGATGCCGAGCAGTTTCTCGACCGCGAGGATGTAGCCGACGTTGTTGTGCAACGGCTGCAGATAGTCGAGCCGATCGGTGTGCGCGATGAACTCGTGGTAGGTTTCGTTTTCCGCAATCTTCTCGTACCCACGATGCAGATAGCCGAGCTCCGGCACGGCTGCAACAACAGTCTCGCCGTCGAGACGCAGCAGGATGCGCAGCACGCCATGCGTTGCAGGGTGCGAAGGACCCATATTCAGGATCATGTCGTTTTCGAGTGCGTCTTCAAACGTCACATCGACATCCTGATCGAGCAGCGCCTTCAGAATCTTCGAGCGCTCGGCGATGGGGGGAAGGTGCGTGGTGCTGACCGGGGAATCGAACTGGTCGAGGTCAAGTCTCTCTGTCATGGCGTTCGCTCGCTCAGCGTTTCGGCAGGGGAATGGATCCGGGGATGCCCATCATCGGATAGTCCTTGCGCAACGGGTAGTACGCGTAATCTTCAGGCATGTAGGCACGTCGCAGATCGGGATGACCCGAAAACAGGATGCCATACATGTCGAAGGTCTCACGCTCGTACCAGTCCGCACCGGGATAGACCCCGGTGATGGTCGGGACAGTCGGATCCTGTTCGTCGACCTTCACCTTCAGGTGCAGACGCACCTTCTCCTGCAGAGAAATGAAATGGTACTTGACTTCAAAGCGGTTCGTACGTGTGAATTGGTCGATGCCGAACACGTCCTCACACAGTGGGAACGGACATCGCTCATTGTCACGCAGATGCAGCGTGACATCGGGGATGGCATCCTTGCGCACGACAACGCAGACGTCGTCACGGAATTCATAGACGTCCTCCACTGCATCGCCGAAGCGCTGCCGGAGGTCGTCGATCACAGATTCAAGAACGGTGTTCATGATCGCTCGTTGAGAAACGCACCGGACCGGGCGTTCGCGCCCCTGATCCGGTGCATGCACAGCGGCAACCGACGCTCAGACGTGCGCCGGTTCCTTGATATCACGGTAGTCGAGCACACTCTGGCCTTTGACCTTCTTCTGCAGCTCGAGCAATCCGTGAAAGAGGTTTTCGGGACGCGGGGGGCAACCCGACACGTAGATGTCGACTGGCAGGAACTGATCGATGCCCTGGACCACCGAATAGGAGCGGAACATGCCGCCCGACGAGGCACAGGCACCCATCGCAATAACCCAGCGAGGCTCCGCCATCTGGTCGAAGATCTTGCGAACGACCTTCGCCATCTTGTAGGTCACCGTGCCCGCCACAATCAACACGTCGCTCTGCCGGGGTGAGAAGCGCATCACCTCCGACCCGAAGCGGGAGATGTCGTGCCGCGGATCGCCGGCAGACATGAGTTCGATCGCACAACAGGAGAGACCCATCGGCATGGGCCAGAGGGAATTGCTGCGCGCCCAGCCGACGAGCGCGTCCAGTGTCGTGGTGAAGTATCCTTCACCAAGGCCTGATTCTAATCCCATCGCAAACCGCCTTTCTTCAACTCGTAGATGAATCCGACAAGAAGCACAATGACGAAGACCAGCACGAC
>JAEYUG010000069.1 GCA_023432805.1 Bacteroidota bacterium
GCTGTTCCTAAAAACATTTCGGAGAGTACGAGCTATTTCCGAGTTTGATTGGCCTTTCACTCCTACCGACAACTCATCCAAGCGGTTTTCAACCCACACTGGTTCGGACCTCCATGAGATTTTACTCACACTTCATCCTGGTCATCGGTAGATCACTCGGGTTCGCGTCTACCGCACGATACTGAATCGCCCTATTCAGACTCGCTTTCGCTACGGCTGCAGGCCTGAGGCCTTTAACCTTGCATCGTACGAGTAACTCGTTGGCTCATTAAGCAAAAGGCACGCAGTCAGTCACCACAGCCCGAAGACCGTGGATTCCTCCTACCGTTTGTAAGCACATGGTTTCAGATTCTTTTCACTCCCTTCTCAAGGGTTCTTTTCACCTTTCCCTCACGGTACTTGTGCACTATCGGTCACCAGAGAGTATTTAGCCTTATCAGATGGTTCTGACAGATTCCCGCAGAATTCCACTTACTCCGCGGTACTTGGGATACGAACAAGAGATATGCATGTTTTCGCCTACAGGGCTTTCACCGTCTATGGCGCTCCTTTCCAGAAGCTTCGACTAACATCATATTTTGTAACTCTTTGGTCATACGACGATATGACCTGTCCGTCCCGCAACACCGCCTGCACAACGGTCGTCTCCTTACATGCAGATCGGTTTGGGCTCTTCCCGTTTCGCTCGCCACTACTCAGGGAATCACTATTGTTTTCTCTTCCAAGGGGTACTTAGATGTTTCAGTTCCCCCCGTTGGCCTTGCATACCTATGTATTCAGCATGCAATTCTGGGGCATTACCCCCAGAGGGTTGTCCCATTCGGAAATCCCCGGGTCTAAGACTGTTTCCGTCTCGCCGAGGCTTATCGCAGGTAACCACGTCCTTCTTCGCCTTCTGGTGCCAAGGCATCCACCATGTGCTCTTAGTAACTTCACCGTTAATTTTATTATCACACAGATAAAGATTTCTTTCGAAATCGGTGCTTCTGGTGAACTTCTTAAGAACAAAAAGATAGATACTTGGTTGCTGATGTTACTTCTCATTCTACAAGAAGTTTTTCAGCAATTACAACGAATACGTCAAAGAACAAGATGCGCTCTCATGCGCAGTGCGGTCTGCAACGGACTTGAACCGTCATGCGCCCCCCGCTGCTCGTGCAGCGCAGCAAAGACCAAGACCTGGAGTGGACCTGACCGGGTTCGAACCGACGACCTCCTGAATGCAAATCAGGCGCTCTCCCAGCTGAGCTACAGGCCCAAACATATGGCGCTCGCCGATGTGTGGGCCTGGGTAGAGTTGAACTACCGACCTCACGCTTATCAGGCGTGCGCTCTAACCACCTGAGCTACAGGCCCGGTTCGGGAAAAATATTGAAAGAGTTGTGTATAGCCGCTGTCCGATCATCGACTTCCCCCGAAGGGGTTTCGGTATATCTCTAGAAAGGAGGTGATCCAGCCGCACCTTCCGGTACGGCTACCTTGTTACGACTTAGCCCCAGTCACTGGTTTCGCCTTAGGCGGCTGCTTCCTTACGGTTAGCTCACCGGCGTCGGGCGCCCCCAGCTTCCATGGCTTGACGGGCGGTGTGTACAAGGCCCGGGAACGTATTCACCGCGGCATGCTGATCCGCGATTACTAGCAATTCCAGCTTCACGAAGTCGGGTTGCAGACTTCGATCCGGACTGAGATGACTTTTTTGGGATTGGCTCCACCTCACGGTATTGCGACCCTCTGTAGTCACCATTGTAGCACGTGTGTAGCCCTGGGCGTAAGGGCCATGAGGACTTGACGTCATCCCCACCTTCCTCACTACTTGCGTAGGCAGTCTCCTTAGAGTTCCCAGCATAACCTGATGGCAACTAAGGACAAGGGTTGCGCTCGTTGCGGGACTTAACCCAACACCTCACGGCACGAGCTGACGACAGCCATGCAGCACCTGTACAAATGCTCCGAAGAGAGCACTACTTTCATAGCGTGTCATTTGCCTTTCAAGCCCAGGTAAGGTTCTTCGCGTTGCATCGAATTAAACCACATGCTCCACTGCTTGTGCGGGCCCCCGTCAATTCCTTTGAGTTTCAACCTTGCGATCGTACTTCCCAGGTGGGATACTTACTGCGTTAGCTTAGGCACCGACCCTTGCGGGCCAACACCGAGTATCCATCGTTTACGGCGTGGACTACCAGGGTATCTAATCCTGTTTGATCCCCACGCTTTCGTCCATGAGCGTCAATGACACGCCAGGCAACAGCCTTCGCAACCGGTGTTCTTCCAGATATCTAAGCATTTCACCGCTACACCTGGAATTCCGTTGCCCTCTCGTGCATTCAAGACACACAGTATCGGAGGCAGCTCTTCAGTTAAGCTGAAGGATTTCACCACCGACTTACATGTCCGCCTGCGGACCCTTTACACCCAGTAAATCCGGACAACGCTTGCCTCCTACGTATTACCGCGGCTGCTGGCACGTAGTTAGCCGAGGCTTACTTTCAGGGTACCATCAATCCCGTCTAACGGGATATTTTTTCCCTGCTACAGCGGTTTACGACCTAAAAGGCCTTCAATCCCGCACGCGGCGTTGCTGCGTCAGACTTTCGTCCATTGCGCAATATTCCTCACTGCTGCCTCCCGTAGGAGTCTGGGCCGTGTCTCAGTCCCAGTGTGGCTGATCATCCTCTCAGACCAGCTACCCATCATTGGCTTGGTGGGCCGTTACCCCGCCAACTACCTAATGGGACGCATGCTCATCTTTGGTCGCCGAAGCTTTAACAACTGTCACCATGCGGTGCCGCTGCGTCATCCGGTATTAGCATCTCGTTAGAAATGTTATTCCAGAACCAAAGGCAGATTGCATACGCGATACTCACCCGTGCGCCACTCTACTTATATATTGCTACATAAGCATCGTTGACTTGCATGTGTTAAGCACGCCGCCAGCGTTCGTCCTGAGCCAGGATCAAACTCTCCATTGTAAATTTTATTAGAACTCACAATTTCGAGCCTAACGTCGACTCTCAAAACAACTGACTATACACAAACTCTTTCAAAGAACTGCCGAAGTCTGATTTTCGGCACCGTTTCGTAAACGGTCTACAAATATAACTCTATTTTTTGCTGAAGTCAAGTGCCGGTGAAAACTTTTTTTGATGCTCTGCCATTTCGCTGCGCGGCAGCCCCATGCACTTGAGGGATTACGAATGTGTGGTATTTGTGTTCAAAATGCAAGTACCTTCGTACATTTTCTTTCAGAACCCAATGTTTACAGGGTGTTTGGAGCCTCCAGATGTCGAAGTTCCTCCGCGCCACCGACGAAGACGAGCCCCGGATGGTGCCGCCACCCCCCCATCTGCATCGCAAGAAAATGCTCGGCACCACCCCCGGTGCAGAGCATGGGAACCGCGTCCGCATAAACAGGAGTTTCGGATCCGCAATTCCTATTCCTTGCGTGGAGCGCTCCATGCTTATCGACAAGCGCCATGGCGATCGCCCCCACGTAGTCACGAACCCCGCGCGCGAGCACGTGCCGCACCCCGAGCCGCATCGCGTCCTCTGTCGTGCGCCCAATCAGAGATCCGGCCTGCACGGTGACGTCGGCAGATGCCAGCTCGCCAGGATTCAGCGCGAGAGGATCCACCGCGGGAGGATTCAGCGCGGGTAGCAGTGCCGTCGATGCATGCAAGGACCGCAACGCTGCCGCGTAGCCGGGAAGAATCGCCCCCCCGATGAACACACCACGCGCGTCCACAACGTTCACGGTGATGGCCGTTCCGAAGTCCACGGCTATCACGGGACTCCCGCACAAAACCCGTGCACCCACGGCGGCACAGTATCGATCGATGCCCAAGGCGGCAGGGGGATCGTACTCCACGTGCATGGCATGTGCATCGGCAACACGCAGCATCGTATGCGGTTGCCCCATGGCGTCGAAATGGGTCACTGCCATCGCCGTCATTTCCGGAACGACAGAACAGATCCCGGCTGGGACCCGAGTCCCATGCAGGGCGATCCACGCACGTACTCGTCCGCCCTCCCTCCACGCTGCATGCGTGAATGACTCGATGTGCGTGACAGCTGCGCCCTCTACCAGGGCGAGTCGGCAGCTGCTGTTGCCGAGCGCGGCAATGATCCTTCCCCCATCGCTCATTGCGCAATCACGAAGTCGATGTGACGATCGACAGGATCAATGCGCGCAACCTGCACCCGAATGCGGTCGCCAAGTTGATACATCCTGCCGCTGCGACGACCGATCAGCGCCCTCCGATCCGCATCGAAGCGGTAGAAATCACCGTCCATGCTCCGCACGTGGATGAGTCCCTCGACAAGAATGTCGAGCAGTTCCACGTACATGCCCCAGGCGGTCACGCTGCTGATGATGCCTTCGAGATCCTCCCCGAGGTGGCGCTGCATGTACGCGAGTTCCATGATGCGCACGGACTCCCGCTCGGCCTCCATGGCCGTGCGCTCCCGCTCCGATGACTGAAGGGCGATCGCAGCAAGCTCGTCGACTGCGTGTGGCGGCCGCGCTCCAGCTGCGTATGCCTCCAGCAGTCGATGCACGACCAGATCTGGATACCGACGGATCGGCGATGTGAAATGCGTGTACCGTGCGAATCCCAACCCGAAATGGCCGATGTTCTTCTCGCTGTACACAGCCTTTGCCATCGTCCGAATGGTGATGTCCTGTATCACGGGACTCTCGGGAACGGCGGCGAGGGACTCGATCATCTGCTGAAACGACCTTGAGGATTTCGCATCGAGGACGACACGCATGCCCATGTGCGACAGAAAGGTCGTCAACTCGCGCACCTTCTCCGGATCGGGCGTGTCGTGCACGCGGTAGAGAAACGGCAGAAGGCGGTCCCGGCCGGAGTGCTGCTGCACAATATCATTCACCGCCCGGTTGGCGAGCAGCATGAACTCCTCGATGACACGCATGCTCTGCAGCCGCTCGCGCGGTACGATGGCCTCCGGCAACCCATCCGATCCGAGCACGACGCGCACATCCGGGACATTGAAGTCGATCGATCCCTCCGCGAGTCTGCGCTTTGTCAACGTCCGCGCAAGCGAGTCCATGCGACGCAACGTGACGGCATTCGTTCCGCGGCCCGTGTCCATGATGGACTGCACCTCCTCGTACGAATAGCTGCGTGCTGAGCGGATGACCGACTTGTGCAACGTGGTCCGCAGCAGCGTACCATCGCCGCGCACCGTCATCAGCACGCTGTAGGCGAGCCGATCCTTTCCCTCTTCGAGGCTGCAGAGATCGTTCGACAGTCGTTCGGGCAACATGGGAATAACCCCATCCACCAAGTAGACGCTTGTGCCACGCGCGTACGCCTCCCGATCGAGCGCCGTACCCGCACGCACGAAATGCGAGACGTCGGCAATGTGAACGCCGAGTAGAAAATGCCCCTCGGCGTCGATTTCAAGCGACACCGCATCGTCATGATCTCGCGCGTCGGCGGGATCAATCGTAAAGCAGCGCGTCTTCCGCAGATCGAGTCTGCGAGCGAGTTCCTCGCGCGCAATGCTCGGCGCGAAGGCCATGGCCTCCGCCACGACATCCGGCGGGAACTCGAGACTGAGTCCATGCCGCCGGGCGATCGTCTCCAGTTCGACAGATGGCACACCCTCGCGTCCCAGAACAGATCGCACCACCCCACGCGGAAGGCCGGGTCCCCACGGATCCGTGATCACGACAACGACACGGTCTCCCTCCTCGGCATGCATCCGGTCACTTTTGCGGACAAGTATATCCTGAATTCCCCGCTTCCCGGCGGGACGCACGATCGCCTGCGAGCCGGGTTGCAGCAGCGTCCCCACGACCTCCATGCCCTCGGTGAGCGCGACATCCGCATCTCCACCACGCACCGGACGCTTTCCCCTCACACCATCACGCGCAGTTCCTCCCTTGCGTGCATCGGTGTGACGTGCAGCTCGCTCGGATGTGCCCGCGCGTTTGCCCGGACGCAGATCGGCAGGGGACTTCCCCTGCGGGGATGCGGCAGCGCCGCGCGGTTCAGCGTGCGGTGAGCGACGTGGCTTGCGGGGGGAAGCGATCGTCGCCGCAACCTCGGTGGTATCCGCCGCAGACGCATCCTTCAAGGGGATCGGAGCAGCCCAGCGCTGACCGTGCACACGCGCGATGGCGCCGCGTGTGGCGAGCATCCGTAAAGCGGTTTTGAAGGACTGGTAGACGTCGCCCTGCTTGGGGAGTCCGAGCAGGCGTGCCAGTTCCTTCGTCTTGTAGGCCTGGCCAGGGTGTGCACGCAGAAAGTCTTCGATACGCGTGCCGAGTGGAATGTTCATCGCTGCCTGCGTGATGTCAGAATGAGAAGCGGTAGAGGATCTTGCCTTCGTAGATATTGGACTCCTGGTTGGCGCTGCCGCCCTCGAGCGCGGCATTTGCTGCGCGCTTGGCGAACTGCACAACCATGTTGCGGAAACCGAACGAGGGGAAGAGCTCGCCGAGGGGGATCTCGAGCACGATCTCCGAACTGCCGAGGTTGTTGATTTTCCCGTCGTAGATCAGCAGCGCCTGTCCGATGGCGCCGGTCAGCTTCAGACGGGCGTCCTGCGAATTGATGCGGTCGAACTCGACACGTTTGACCACGTCCTGCAGGCCGGCACGGCTGAGCAGGTCGGTCATTGTCGAACTGAGGTAGGCGTTGCCGAGGGCGCTGGCGATCGCGCCGGTCTGGTCGAGCACGCGACCCTTGCCCTTTTCGCTCGCGGAGAGTTCGTCGGTGAAGAGGCCGAAGAGGATGAACGACAGCGCATCAGAATCAAGGGCTCCCCCACGGGGACGCTGGGTGCCGCTCTCCGAATCGAAGCGGATATCCCACGCGAGTCGCGGTTCATCGAGCGTCCCGGTGATGGTGAGGATCACGTAGACACGGCGACGCTCCTCGCCCGAACCCGATGGCGGGGTGTGATATTCCGAATAGACCGCGCGGAGATTCAGATCCGGATTTCCGAGATCGCGCAGAAAGGTGAGCGAGCCCGTTGCACGGAAGGGCTTGCCGAGAAAGAGATAACGCGATCCGGAACCGAGCTGCACCTCGCCGATGAATTTCTGCGTGGAACCACGGCGCTCGGCAGTGAAGTTGCGCAGCTCGAGCCGTGCGTTGAGTTCCTGCTGCGACAGCGAGCTGATCGGCATCGACACAACGAGGCTTCCGACGGTCGACACGGTGAGATCATAATCCATCGCATCGATGATCGACGGCGAGTGGACCACATGCGCGCTATCTGATCCATCCCCATCGCCATTGCTGAACAACGACGAGCGTGCGCGTTCCCGTGCCGCGGAGAGCGAGGTCGTACGCTGCACGGTGACGTCGTCCACGTCGAGATAGGTGATGCCCGTGATGTCGCCGTTGGCGGCGCTCTCCTCTTCCGAGGGGAAGACGAGATCGCCCTCGAGGATGTGCAGCACGCCGTCGAGATGCGACTTGTCGAGGCGTCCGTGGTAGCGCAGACCATCGGGACCAGCTGCAACATACAGATCGCCATACATGGTCTTGAAGGATGAACGGGATGCCTTGCGCAGCACCTTCAACCGACCCTGAATACTCAGATCGATATCTCCAATCTGGAAGCGATCGGTCCCGATCGAACCGGTGGCAGTCATCGTTCCGGGATTCCGCTCCGATGCAACGTTCTGAAGGGTCGTGGTCACGCCGATCGTGGTGCCCTTCGGTTCGAGCCGAAGCTTCATGAGATAGGTCATGTTGTTGACCAGGAAGCGACCGCGCGCGTTCGTGATTTCGAGCCATCCACCGATGTCCGCCTTTTCGATGCTCCCGCTCAGCGAAAGATCCGCATCGGCATGCCCCTCGAGTGGTGAAAACAGACCGATGAAACGCTCGACAAGAGGCAGGGGAAACTGCTTCATCTGCACGCGCAGATTGGCCGAGCCCTCGGGATGCGGAACATCACCTGTGAACGCGATCGTGATCGGCATCGAACCCGACGCGAAAAACACCTTCCGTGCCTCCGTCGGCGAGACGGGGTACTCCAGCTCTGAATAGAGCTCCAAGCGCTGTTCACTGTACGTTGCCTCAAGCGTCAACTCCCCGAACTGCGCACCTTGAAATCCGAGCTTGTCGACAAACGCATCGAGCGCCAGCACGGGTGCCGCATCCGTACCGCGCACATCGATGACGACGCTGGCGAGACCGCTGAAGCCCTGTTCCTGCAAACTCGAAACCTGCTGGGTCGCCAGATACTCGAGATCTCCGACACGCATGCTGTCGACACGCACAGTGAAGGCATTCACGCCGGAGAACTGCCGCACGCCCGTGATGCGCACCGCCGATCCACTCCTGTGCAGACGCAGCATCGGTACGGTCACGGAGCCCGTGTCAATCGAGATGCTGGAAGGAACATCCGCGAGCCATGACTGCGACTTGTACTTGAGACCGAAGCGTCGCAGCGTGACGTCCCATCGGTTGGGAAGCCACTGGCCCTCGGCATCGAGGTCGATGGTATAGTCGTCCTGCACGACCCCGCGTACGGCAAGCCGCGGAGCGCGATCTGCATACGTGAAACGCAATCCCACATTCCCCGCACGAAGCCCCCCGAATGACGCATCACCGACACGCAGGTCAATCGACGCATCAAGGCGATCGAACGGCGCGCGTGGCGAAAGTCCCTCTATGCGGTAAGTGCAGCGCAGCCCGGCAGAACCGTAGGAGACGCTATCGGACACGTAGTACAGATCCGTCAGATCGATGGTCCCGATCAGCGACATGCCGTTCCACCCGCCCGTGATCGTGCCCCCGGTCTCTCCTTTGAAGAATGCCGTGCGCGCGTTCAACAACCGCGCGAAGCGATCGGGATTCTTCAGTTGCAGCGACCAAGTCGCATTCATGAACATCGACGTGTCGAGGGAAGCGAGCCGCTGCTGCTCGGCCCTTCTGCGGCGCGTTGCCTCCTCTCGTGCTCTGCGGATGCTGCGGGGATCCGTCACGACGGGTTCGGGCGGGGGCGGCGCAAGCGCGAGCGGAAGCAGCCCACTGCGCAGTGAATCGGTCTGCTCGGAGATGAATGCAGCGAAGCGCAGCAGATCGAAGCGTCCACGAAGAGACAGATCCGCGTACTGTGTCATCAGCGAGACGAGGCGCTCGCCCGACGCACGACGATCGAGCAGCAGGCGCATGGTATCACTGCCGAGTGAGAATCCCTGTAGCGTGGACGGCTCGACGAAGACGGTGGCCTCTGCGGACATCGTACCGGGATCGATACTGTTCCCGCTCGCCGAGAGGAGAAGGTTGAGGTCGCTCGATAGCGAGTCGTCACCGAGCACGCGACCAAGATCAAGTCCATTCGTACGCAGGGACACGACGAATCCCGTGACACTGTCGCGCAACAGGGTCAGACTGCCGTCGAGAGCGATGCTGCTCTGAACGAAATCGCCTTTCACGTTTGCGCGAATGCTGTCAGGGCGCACGGACAGAAGCGCGGTGAGCGATCGTGCCGTATAGCGTTGATAGCGTGAGGAGTCCACCTGCAAGGAAACATCTGCGATCATGCGCCCCGGTTCGAATCCATGACCCTTGACCACGGCATGTGCCGTCAAGGCGGAAGACAGTGCCGGTGTCCTGAAGACGCGCGCGAGATCCACCGAGCGCGTTGTGATGGTCGCATCGTAGATCAGATCCTCCCCCGTGATGTCGAGGGCGGCCGTACCTCTGGCACTCCCTGCATCGGACTCAAAGTCGACGGTCGCGTTGAAATCGAGCGGCCTTCCGGAAAAAGAGAGTTCCCGAAATCGAACAGGACCGACGAGCGTGTAATCAGGCAGAGGAATTCCAGGGAGAATGACAGGCAGATCGTTCGGATCGATGATGGAGTTCGATGAGGCGACATCGATCTGAATGTCCACTCCTTCATCAATGTCCGCCAGCGTTCCGGCGAACGCGATGCGGGAGAGCGCGGTGCGAATCTGGAGTCCCTCGATGGCAAGTGCCCGCATCGAGCCCTTCACATCGATGTCGATGGCCGCAGTGCTCCCAAGAAAATCGAGCGAGGGCAGGAAGTACTGTAGATCTCGTGTGTCGACGACCGGCGCCTCCAGGACCAGTTGCGCAGGCGTCGTCTTGAATGCCTCGTAGCTGAAGCCGTCGAGGATGTTCATGCTGTCAAGCACCGCGGAGAGCAGAAGTCTCGACCTGTTCGTGACAAGCGACAGATCGCGCACCTCGGTGCGCGAAGGCCCCAACCGTATGTCGCCGGCGAGATTGTGCAGCGACACATCTCCCGATCGATTGACGAACGAGCACTGGTTGATCGACACGAGGTTGCGACCGGGAGCGACATCGGCCTGCAGAGCGAGGGAAAGTTCGTCGAGTTCCAGCTTCGCGAGCGAGAGCCGTTCCTGAGCGAACGGTCCCGGATCTGTGGAGTCGCGCATGGAGAAGTGGCCGTTCACGATGCGGAGCGTGCGCACGATGACCCGCCAGTCGAAGCTTCCCCCCTCAGATTCGGTGGTGTCACGTGCCAGATGTTCGAAGTTCCAACCCCTTCCCTCGGCTTTTGTGAGGGTGATCACCGGACGATTGAGCGTGACTTCGCCGATGTCGATTTTTTTCCAGGGGATGTTGAAGAGGTTGTAGCGGATGACGATGCTCTGCGCGGAGATGAGGGGACCCGAGGCCGTGACAAGACGCACATCGCGAATTTCCCAGCCGGAGAAGATGTTGCCGGAGATTTCTCCGAGTTCGAGGTGCGCATGCAGGCTCGAGTCGACGGTACTGACGAGAAAGTCGCGGGCCATCGAACGGAACCACCCGGTCTCCGTGAAGACGAGCAGTGCCAGGTTCAGCAACACGATGGCGATTCCCGCGCGAACAGCGAACCGAACAGAGCGACGCAGCAGCGACGGCTGTCTGGGTCTGCCTGAGGGGCGTGCGGATTCGTCCTGACGTGCGGAAGCGATCGGACTTGCCGCCTCGTCCGATGGGCGTGAACCGGGGACCTGGGTGTGGTCGTCGTTCCCGCTCTCGGGAGCGGCCCCGGGCGGTATGTCAGGGGCAGTATCGCTCAATAACCGTTTGCACGATGTTCGTTGACGAGCGGCCTGGTGTGAGCGGGATGGTCAGGACACGACCACCGGCGGCCTCCACGACGTCGCGGCCGACAATGGTATCGAGTGTGTAGTCCGCACCCTTGACGAGGATATCCGGCAGCAGCGCTGTGATGAGATCGAGGGGGGTGTCTTCTTCGAAGAGTACGACATGGTCGACACTGGCCAGCATGGAGAGGACATAGGCGCGGTCGTCCTCGGGTACGATGGGTTTGCTGGGACCCTTCAATCGCTTGACGGACGCATCGCTGTTGACTCCGACGAGCAGCGCATCGCCACAGCGCCGTGCAGCATCCAGATATTCGCAGTGGCCGCGATGGAGGATGTCGAAGACGCCATTGGTGAACACGAGGCTGCGGTGCTCGCGCCGGAGTTCTGCGCGCATGAGACGTGCCTCGTCGAGTGTGAGCACGGACGGCTGTTTCAGCGGTGACGTACGGGTTGTGTGGGATGCCTGGCTCATCACTCGGCCTCGCCTTCGGGGTCGGCGTGCATGGGGATTCCGAGAGCGGCTTCGGTAAGCGCCTCGCGGTCGACAGGAACGATGCCGATTTCCTCGCAGACAAGTCCTCCAGCAACATTGGCCAGATGGGCAGCCTCGACTACGTGCGCGCCGCAGGCCATCATCGAGGCGAGCGTGGCAACGACCGTGTCGCCGGCACCGGAGACGTCGGCGACCTTGCGCGCGCGGGTCGGGACGCGTGTGATGGAGTCGTCGTGCTGCAGCAGGAGCATGCCGAGTTCGCCGAGGGTCAGGAGGATGTTGTCACAGTGCAGTCGGTCTCGCATTTGTCGGGCGGCAGCCACGAAGCTTTCTTCGCTGCCGAGCTTGATGCCGAGGGCGTCCTCGGTCTCCTTGCGATTTGGTTTGAATACCGATACGCCCTGATAGGCGAAAAAGTTCGCGTACTTGGGGTCGACGAGCACGGGAATGCCGCGGTCGCGTGCGAGCGCGGTGACGTGTTCGATCAACATGGGACCGATGAGTCCCTTGTTGTAGTCCTGCAGCACAATCACGTCGAGGGAGTTGGCATGCGCATCGAGACGATCGAGGATGCGGCGCGTGGCGGCTTCCGAAATTTGTGTGCGTTGTTCGTAGTCGATGCGGACCACATGCTGACTACCTGCAATGATGCGTGTCTTCACCGTCGTGGGTCTTCCTTCATCGACGACGAGAAAGTCGGTGAGGATGTTGGTGTGTGCGAAGATGTCACGCAGATCCTGCGCGCTTGCGTCTTCACCGACGACGCCGAAGAGGACGGGGGTCGCACCGAGGGCGCGCACATTGAGTGCGACATTGGAGGCGCCTCCCAGATGTGTGCTTTCACGCACGACATCGACGACGGGCACGGGAGCTTCGGGGGAGATGCGGGAAACCGTTCCCCAGATGTAACGATCGAGCATGACGTCGCCTATGATTGCGACGAATTTCTGTCGCATCGGAGCGAGCAGGGTGGACAGGCGTTCTTCCGAAAATTTCATGAGCGCGATGGTACTGAACGGGGATCTGGATGTTGCGAAAGTCGGTGACGACGCGACGGTCAAGGAAGCAGCACCGAACGGAACAGACGCAGGGCTTCATTCCACGCGAGGTTCATGGCGGGCTTGCGAAACTCTTCGTGCAGGGAATTGAAGAAGAAGCGTCCGGCACCCTTGTAGGTGACCGCATCGATGCGGCGACCCTGCTCGAGGTAGACGTCACGCATGCTCTGGATGGATGCGCCAACCAGCATGGGATCGTCAGCACCACTGGCGATGAAGACGGGAAATGTTGCACGTGCGAGTTCCTGCAGGTAGAGGCTGTCGCTGACCGGTGAGATGAAGGCGGCGGCCTTGAAGAGTGGCAGCCGCACGGCGGTGCGGAGTCCGATATACGCACCGACATCGAGACCGAACAACACGGCCGTGCCCGTACTTCCCTTTTCACCGAGGATGTCGGCGACGATGCTGGCAACGCGTTCGATGTCGGACGAATCGATACGAGCATCGGGGCAACCGAGCGCAGGACGTTCGGGCGCACTGCGCAATGAAATGGCATATGCCCGGAAGCCCTGCCCGGCGAACACACTGAGCACGGAACGGATGTTGAGACCCAGGCCGAAACGATCTGGCAGGAGGATGACGGTCGGCCGAGGTGTTGTGACCGACGGATGCGCGGCGAGCACATCCACCTGCTCACCACGCACGTCATACTGGGCCGTGAACACGGCGCTGGACCGATACGGCTGTGCGTGCGCGGTGAGAAACGCCGCAAACAGCAATGGGAGGAGTACTCTGCGCATCGTCATGACGTCGACAATATACGCAGAAACGTCCTTTTGCTCAGACGTGGTGGTCTCGGAACGCGCGCAGACGCTCTTCGAGGATGGGGATGTGCTCTTCTGCCACGAGCGAGACGCATGCACGGATGCCCTCGAGCCGTGCGCTTCCTGTATTTGCGAGCGAGATCGCACTGATGCCGTATGAGAGCAGTTCGCTGATCAGATCCTCTCCGCTCAATCCCGGCCAGGCCACGGTGAAGTAGAAACCGTCGGCGATGGGGTTGTTCTCGTCCTTGTCGTAGACGATGTGGAACCCGTTCGTGAGAAACAGGTCCTTCATCTGTCTGGCCCGCTCGCCATACACGCGCACATCGTCGATGAAGCGGTAGCTGCCGTCGTTCACAGCCTTGAGAATGGCATGCAGGCCGAACATCGCCGAATGGTTCACACCGGCAGACACGGCATACGCTGCACCATACACGAGGGAATGCCCGAAATTCGCGCGCGTGAAATAGCGCAGCAATCCTTCATACTCGGCGGCGAAGATCGTGTTCGACGCGACGATGAGCCCCACGCGCTCTCCGGCGAAGCTGAACGCCTTCGAACTCGAGATGAGCAGCATGTAGTTGTCGGTGTACTTTGCCACGCTCGGCTGGAAGGGTGGCTCGCCCGGGATGCTGTAATCCTTGCGGAAGTCCATGCTGAAATAGGCCAGATCCTCGAGCACGATCACGTCGTACTTCGTGGCCAGTTCGCCGATGATGCGCAGTTCGGTGTCGGTGAAGCAGATCCACGAGGGATTGTTGGGGTTCGAATAGAGCAGTGTCGAGATGTTCCCCTTCGAGAGAATGGCCTCGAGCGCATCGCGCAGCGCGGGTCCCCGATGGTCATACACATCGAGGCTCGTGTGCTTGAGTCCCAGCACATTGAGCTGCTGCTTGTGCACAGGAAATCCCGGATCGAGAAACAGTGTCGTATCCTTCGCGGGATCGCGCCTGGCCGCGACGAGATAGCTCACGAAGCTTCCGCTCGTCGAGCCGGTCACCGGCACGCAGGCCTTCGGATCTACATCGATATCCAGAAATAACTTGACGAAGCGCGCCGCTTCCTGCTTGAGTTCCGGGATGCCCTCGATGCTGGGGTAGAGCGCGGCACAGCCTTCATCCAGCGCACGCTTTTCGGCGTCGATGCCGATCTGCGCGGCGGGTAGTCCGGGGATGCCCATCTCCATGCGGATGAAACGCACGCCGCTGTCTTGCTCGATGCCGTTGATCAGGGAACGAATTTCACGGATGGACGCGCGACCGACGCTCTTGAGCCCGCTTTCAGCGATGCGCCTGTCGACGATGATACGATCGATGGGGATGACGGACATGATGCTCTGGGGGTATTGTGAAGGGTGCGTGTGGATGTCGGATGGGGAAAAGCGGAAAAAACACGATTGAGATGTCAATCTACGAATCCCCGGCGAGGAAAGAAATCACGGCCGCACGGGCCGGGGGAAGCCTCCAGACCGACGCATGCGACGAGCAGCCAGGTCGCACGACGCACGACGGACCGCCCCTGCCGGGACGGTCCGTCGTGCATTTCCTTGCAATGGCAGCGGCTATTTGACCGCGACGCCCTCGAACTTTGCCGGTTGCGGGAGCGGATCCGCCTGTGCTGCGTGCTCGGGCTCCGGGATGACCAGCGGAGACACGACGGCAAGCCGGCGTGCATCCCGAGCGCGACGGAACATCGCAACCCCGAACCCGAAGAGCATCAGGATGATGCCCAGCCAGACCAGGCTGATGAAGGGCTTGATCGAGGCTTCCACAACCAGTTTGTCACGAAGATTTGTGGGATCCACCGTGATCGTCGGATTCTTGATGCGGACTTCGACAGTGGACATGGCGAGATCCTCACGGTTCGGAGTCATGCCGAGAATCGAGAGTTCCAGATCGCCGTCGGGCACGGTGCCGGGCGACATCTTGACGCCGTCCACATCCTGCGTGCGCGTGACGTTCACCGTGATCGGTGCGCCCCCGTATTTCTCGACACGGAAGCTTCCCCCGATTGTGAACGCCTGTGACGCCTCGGAGTTGTTCATGTCGAAGTCGAGGAACGTGACCTTGTAATCCCCATACTCGAACGCGGCACCCTTCGTGAACTGCCGCCTGACACCGCCTTCCGGATCCGGAGCCTCGAGCGCCTGCGGCTCGACGTAAATGTCGCGGGCGAAGGACTTTGCGATGCCGGGATTGCGCATGATCTGCTCCTGGTCACCGTACATGGACACGAACATCACCGTGTACACGGTGTCGAGGGTCCGGCCTTCCATGTCGTCGACGCGGACCTTGAAGTAGTAGCGTTGATCGTTCCAGAACGGCTCGTACCCGACATAGGTCAACCGATAGCCGAGCGCCTCCTTGGTCGTACCTTCGGGCAGCTCGACGACCTGCTTGCGGCTGTAAAAGCCGGAGCCGATGATGCCGAGAAACATGAGTGCAATGCCGATGTGGGCGACGTACGCGCCTGTGAAGCGGGGATTGCCGCGGAGGATGCGATACCCGACCTGCACGTTGACCACGAAGCTGAACATCGCAGCGAAGGCGAGCGCCATCATGCCGGGGTCCGTCACTCCGCCCACGAATGCGAGCGCGATCAGGAACGTGAGCGCGAGTCCGAGCGGCAATGCCATGCGCTTGAACAACTCGCCCGGCTCGTTGGCTTTCCATTTCAGCAGCAGCGCCAGCGAGGTGAGCAGCACCATGACGATTCCGATGGGAAGGCCCATCGCGTCGTAGAAGGAAGGTTCGACCGTGTTGCCCAGTGTTGTTGCGGAACCCATCGATCCCAGCAGACCGTTGATCGAGTCGATCACAGACGCAGGCACGATCGGAAGCGACGTTCCGAGAAGTACGATCATGGTAAGACCGCCGACGACGGCCGAACCGATGCCGAGCATGGTTTCACGCGAAAGCATTGCGAAACTCGTGTAGCCGGTATTGCTGTGCAGGCGGCCTGTCAGCGTGTAGACGATGAACGCGAGCTTGAGAATGAGCGCAGGCAGCCAGAGCACACTGAGGATGTTGAGCAGATGCGCCATGCCGAGCAGCGGGTAGACAAGGATGCCGAGCACGGCGGGGGCCGTGGCGATCAGATCGTCGAAGACGGGCACGATGTCGCCGGCAACCTTGGCGAAGATCGGGATGCTGGGACCAATACCGATCAGGTAGAGGACGCCGAAGAGTGCGGCACCGCGCCAGCGCTCCAGCACACGCGTACCGAATTTCGTGAATCGCACGAACAGCAGCACGAGGCCGATGTCGATAAACACGAACATGAAGAGCACGAGTAGGGTAAACGCAAACCGGCCCGGGTCGACGAACGAATGCACCGATGCGTCACCGAGCACGCCGCTGCGAGTCAGAAACGTCGAGTACAGCACGGTCACAAAGCTCAGGATCGCAAGGATGAAGTTCGTGAGCATCAATCCCTTCGTCCGCTTCTGCGTCAGCATCGTATGCACGAGGGCGACCGACACCAGCCAGGGAATCAGCGAGGAATTTTCAACGGGATCCCATCCCCACCAGCCGCCCCATCCGAGCGTCTCGTAGGCCCAGAAGCCGCCGAGCGCGATGCCAAGTCCAAGCAATGCTGCACCGCCAACCACCCACGGCAGCGAACTCGTGATCCAATCCTGATACTTTCGCTGCATGAGTCCCGCAATCGCCATCGCGAACGGGGGCGCCATGGAGGCAAACCCGAGGAAGAGGATCGGGGGATGGATCTGCATCCAGAAGTTCTGGAGCAGGGGATTCAGACCGCGGCCGTCTGGTGGGACCACGCCTCCCTCGATCAGTTCGAAGGGATTCTTGACGACAATGAGCAGCAGCAGGAAGGAGAGGATGGACATGTACACCCCCATCACTTCCCGTTCATTGCCGTGTTTCTGCGTATAGCCGAGCAGGAAAATGCCGACCACCACCACCATCAGGGTCCAGAGCAGGAAGCTGCCCTCCTGCCCCGCGTAGAAGGTCGACATCAGCAGTCCGAGCGGCAGTTCGCGGGAACTGTATGCCCAGACGTAGTGAAACTGGAATTGATGCTTGACAATGAGGATGAGCAGCGCGGCGGACGCGAGGATCACGGCCGCTGCGGTGACGTGCAGGCCACCGCGCGCGAAACGCAGGAACTCGGGGGCCTTCAGACTGCGGAAATACGCGGCCGCCGCGATGATGGTCGCGGCGAACCCGGTGATGATGGCCGCTCGTCCGAATAGACCGACGGTCTCAAACATGGTGAATCCTTTCTACCGGCATGCGAGCGCTGCTCACATGCTGGATGTCTTTATGTTGTCCGGATGTTCGCCGTTGGGATTGCCTTCGTACTTGGACGGGCATTTTGTGAGCACTTCGCTTGCATGGAAGGTGCCGTTTTCGAAGCGGCCCTTGGCAACGACGCTGGTTGCGATGTCGAAATTGTTGGGCTTGGCACCCTGATACACGACTCGCGCAATGCGCTTCTCCTCGTCCTGCATGTAGAACGAGAAGGTGTTGTTGCTCGCATCAAAATGCGAATCCATGTCCTTGACCCAGGTGCCGGTCACCTGCACCTTCTTGCCGGTGGATTCGGCCTTGCCGAGTGTGGCGTACTCGACCGAACTGTTGAGGAAGGACCAGCCGCCGACGGCCAGAAAGACGACGACGATGACGCCGCCGATGAGATAGCGTGTTTTCATGATTCAGCCTTCTTCGAATTTCCTGACGTTCCGGTCGATGCGCACGAGGTAGAGGAATACACCGGTCCACACCATGAGGGTGATGACGAGGACGATGTAGATCGAATGCTGTTCGAGGAATTCGTACATGTGTTTCTCTGTATTATACGCAATGAACTCTCTGAATGAAATGACGATCGTCATGCATGCGGAGCAACCGCGTATCTCTTCAATGAGATGCGGTGAACGCGCTTCTGGATGCGCATGATCCACGTGAAAAGCGTGACATACCCGGCGAGCATCGAATAGAGCACGACGCGCATGGTGCCATCCATCCCGCCTGAACTGACGACGGGTCCGGAATTGACATCATCGGCGGAGCCCGGATGGAGTCCGGGCATGATGCGGGGCATGATGAAGATGAAGAACGGCACGGTCACGAACGCGAGGATGCTGTAGACGGCCGACAACGATGCGCGCTTCTCATCGACCTCGACGGCCGAACGGAGCGCAAAATATGCTCCATAGACGAGCAGGAGCACGAAAATCGAGGTTTCGCGGGGATCCCAGTTCCAGAAGGATCCCCAGTTGAACTTCGCCCAGACTGAACCGGTCGTGGTGGCGAGGATGCAGAAGAGGAGTCCCAATGCCGCGGCCGTCGCTGATGTATCGTCATGTTCAAGGTTCTTCGTGCGCAGATATTTGATCCCGAACCACATCGACACGAGGAAGGCGATCACCGTCAGCCAGGAGACCGGTACGTGGAAGAAGATGATCTTGGCGCGTTCCTCGAGACCGGGAATGAAGGGAAAGGTCAGCAGGGGATCCGCCGAAAGCACGCGTGAAACGAGAATCTGGTGATTCTCGCTGTCGTAGCGGGCCTGGACGACGAGCATGCTGCTCGCGTCCGACTCGGCGGGTCGCCCATTGCGGAAGACGTACGTGGCTTCCGCACCATGGCCGTCGGTACCCTGCACGAGCCATGCTCCGGTGCCATCGGTCGATCCTTCCTTTTCCCTAGCTGAGAAGCGAACGGGTATTTCTTTCTCACTGCTCATCTGATGGATGATCGCGAGGTCCTGTATGTTCCCTGCAATCGGGGTCAGAATCCCGACGGCACTGAAGAATGAGATCCAGATAAATAAGAGGATTTTCCACCACATGTTATCCGAATTCCTTTCGGTCTAGTCTTTCCATACGAAATCAAAGAGCAAAAATGATGCCGTGATCACCACCACGATGTAGGAGCCGAGCAATTGCAGGTCGGGCCACGCGGCATCCCATACCTTGTCTTCGATGGCGACCTTTGAGGCGGTGATGCCGGCCATGAGCAGGGGCAGGAGAATGGGGAAGGCGAGCACGGGGAAGAGTGTGCCCTTCGTGTTGGCGCGGGCGATGATTGCGGCGATGATCGTCGTGGCCGCTGCCATGCCGATGCTTCCCAGCGCCATCACGAGCCAGAACAGGTCCGGTTGGTTGACGTGGAAATCTTGCATGACAATCAGGAACAGGGTGACGATGAAAAGGTTGAGCAGCACCACGAGAGTCAGATTGAACAGCAGCTTCCCCAGATAAATCGGCGCGGGAGCAGCCAGGAGCTGGAGGGTGAGTGTCGTGCCGCGTTCTTCCTCCGCGACGAAGGAGCGTGACAGTCCCGACATCGCCGCGAAGAACATGACGATCCACAGCAGGCCGGCCATCGCGGCACGGGAGAGGGTCTCGCCCACAAGTGCGAAGAGGATCACGGCGAGGGTCACGACGACGAACATCAGCAGCGCGTTGATGGCGTAGCGCGTGCGCAGTTCGCTCGTCACGTCCTTGAGAAAGATGGCGATGGCGCTGGTCAGCATGTCGGGGTTGTTCGCGTCAGACGCTCCGGTTCATCCGGGGCGATCTGCAATATACGCGCGTGCGCAGCAAATCAGAATCACGGACGGCGCTGTGGACCTTTGGAGCGTGTCGTCGATCGGACTGCGCCGGGTGTTCCGGGAGGATCACATCCGTGGGATGCGAAGATGGAAGGTGCTGCCCGTACCAGGGGTGCTCTCGACCGAGATGGCACCGCCCACCGCCTCGATGTACATGCGTGCGATCGGAAGTCCCAGGCCGATGCCGTCGTGCTTGTAGGGCGAGACGACATGACGGCTGAAGAACAGCGAAAAAATGTCTTCGAGATGTTCGGATGGGATGCCGCAACCGGAATCCTGCACGCAGACGTCGACGGCGGTGTCGCCTTCGACGAGGGACACCAGGATGCGACCGGCATGCGTGTAGTACATGGCATTTTCGATCACGGGAATGAGGGCCTGGCGAACGCAGTCTTCATCGGTTTCGATGAAGACGGGAGCGGAGGGAAGCTGAATGTCGAGCGCGAGCGCTCTGCGCTGGGCATGGGGAAGGTGTGCAGTGGCGACCTCACGGACGATCGCGGCCAGATCGACGCGATGTGGACGCGGTGCGAGGGTCCCATAACGGAGCTGCGGGAGATCCATCAGTGCGTCTGCGACAGTCTGCAAGGCAGCGACGGCTTCCTGCAGACGCTGCATCGCCTGATGGTGATCGTCAGCGGACAAGGTGTGCGGCTGCTCCAATCCCTCCAGTACATCGGTAATGCCGTGGACGACGCTCAAGGGAGTGCGCAATGCATGTGAGATGCGGGTGATCATCGCATCTTTGACTGCTTCGGATGCGGTGGCATGATCACGACTCTGGCGCATGAGCCGTTCACTGTCCGTCAGCTGACGTTCGGCCTCGAGACGATCGAGAAAAATGGCGGTCGTACTGGCGAGTGTTTCCAGAACGGCGCGGCGCTCTGCACTGAGGCTGCCGTTGCTGCGGGAAGCGAGATTGAGAGCGCCGAAAATACGCCCTCCGCTCGCAAAGGGAAGGATGGCAAGATTGTGGAGTCCTTCACGCCATCGGATCTCGTCGTACTCGACGGCCATCTCGGTATAGGGACCGAAACCGGGTTGCCCGGATTCGATGCGTTGTGCATGTGCGCTTCCAGCATCGAACACCGACGATGCCTCCACGAACGCAGTCGAGAGTCCCTTGTGTGCGACGAGAGCGTACGATCCCGTTGCAGAATCGCGCAGATACACACCGCCCATGTCATATCCGTCGACCTTCAGTGCAGATGCGAGCACCTCGACAGCGAGCGCTTCAGGCGTCGCGCACAGGGAGAACTTCTGCAATGCCTCATGCTGCAGTCGAATCAGCCCTTCTGCTTCGACACGATCGGTGACCTCATGTCCGGACACATACATGCGGTCGATGACGCCATCGATGTTCTTATATGGGCGTGCCAGATAGCGGATGTGTCGCGTACGACCACGGCTGTCGACAATGCGCATCGTCACCGACGACGGCTCCCCTCTGAACACACGTTCACGGTGGGCGATTGCGATCTCCTCATCCTTGGGATGCACGAGCATCGGCCAGGTGGGGATCAGCTCGAGTTCCTCCTTGTGGAAGCCTGTGATACGGACGAAGGCGTCATTGGCCCATTCGATGCGCACGCGTTTGGTGTCGGCATCGACACGCGCGACATAGACCAGTTCGGTCAGCATGTCGCACAGTCGTCGATAATGAATATCCACCGCACCGCCTCCATTCGAGGACGGTGCAACAGTTGTCTGTTTGGGACTCATGGGCCACATGGAAATCTACCTTGATAGGACTGATTGGAGCGGATGCATCGCTGCAACAGAACAACGGATGCCGGGAGACTTCGACCTGTCGGACATCGTCACAGCATGATCAATTCGAGGAACCGTCGTGGTGATTCCCGGAAGGGAGCGTGAATGAGAAGACACTGCCACTACCCTCGCTGCTTGTCGCGGAAACCTCGCCATGCATGCGCTCGATGATGCGCTGTACGATCGAAAGACCGAGCCCATGTCCCTGAGCACGTATCGTATCCAGCCTTCGAAACGGGGTGAAGAGGGTTTCCAAATCACAGTGTGCGATGCCGCGGCCATTATCGCTCACATCGCAGCGAACTCTGCCGTCGTCGAGGTGATGTGCACTGATCCAGACGTGGGGTGGCGCACCTCCATACTTGATCGCATTGCTCAGGTAGTTGACCAGCGCTTCCTCCACCCAGGGTGGGTGTCCGAGTGCCGACGGGAGATCCAGTTGCACCTCCACGACCGCGCCGACCTCTTCTGCGAGGTGCGACAGCCGCTGCACGGCATTGTCGGCTGCCAGGCCCATGTCCACCGGCACCATATCGGGATTCGCCTTCCGCACACCCGACAGGAGCATCAGTTCGTCGACGATGTTGATCATGAGGCGGCCGGTGCTGGCAATCGTCGCAAGGTGCGGGTGAAGCTCCTCGAACGGTGCATCCTCCATCTCACCGAGCAATTCGGCAAAGCCGACGATGAGATTCAGGGGATTCCGCAAATCGTGGGCGACCGTATGCGCAAATGCGTCGAGTTCCTCGTTGCGCATCGTCAACTCGGCGCTGTGTCGTTCGATCGCATCCGCTTCGAGCTTCTGTCTGGTGATATCCTGCCCGGCAATGAAGACACGCACGCTGTCGGGGATCGTGTCTTCATCGTCGACAAGAAAGTGATTGCGGACCCAGATCAACTTGCCATCGCAGCGACAGATACGAATATCTTCGACGCTGGAAACGCATGCACGAGCCCGTTCCCGCTGATCAGTCACGCGATCGCGGTCGGCGGGATGGATGATATCCTGAATGTGTTCGTCAGAGAAGAAGGTCGCGATCGATGTACCGAGAAACTGCCCGGCAGTGGGTGTGGACCATTCATGTTCGATGCGTCCATCGGAATACATGCGTACGGAACAGCCGTAGTCGGTCACCTCACTCGTGATCTTGCGATGTCTGCGTTCGCTGTCGCGCAATGCGCGATCCGCCTCTCGTTTGGCGCGGCGGATTCCGCGCGAGGCGATTTCGCGTTTCACAGCGGATCCGAGGCGCAGGAGCCGATCCTTCATCAGGTAGTCGGCCGCTCCGAGATGAATCAGCTCGACAGCCAGCTCCTCCCCTGCCTGGCCGGTCACGACGATGAACGGTGTGTCGTCGTCGAGCTCATGGAGAATCTCAAGTGCGCGTGGTGCACTGAACATGGGGAGCATATAGTCAGCCAGGATTACATCCCACGCTTCCCTCAGGGCATCGCGATACTCGGCCTCCTGATCGACGCGACGGCAATGCGGATCGTACCCGGCGCGCCGCAATTGGTACAGCACGAGTTCCGCATCGAAGATGTTGTCTTCGATGATCAGCACCCGCAGTGCGGATGCGGTCCCATGTAATGGTGGCTGTTCAAGCACAAGAAGATCCGAAGCTCGGGAACCTGATTGCGCGACGTGTGTCGACCCTCATGGACGCATGTGGCTGCGGGAAGCACCTTCTGACATGCCCATACAGTGCACACTGGTGTGCGCCTGCCACATCGAAATCGAACCCGTACGTCGTTGAAACCCCAACCTACGAGATTTCACACTCTGAATCCACTCCCCGGGCAGGCATGTCCATATTTTTTCAGCGACTCACGTGATTGCCGGCATCTCACTTGAACAGGGGGATCAGAGTGACGTAGATGGCGGCAATGATCGCCGTGGTGATCACTCCGCTGATGTTGGCGCCGAGGGCATCCGGCAGGATGAGCACGTCGGGCGCGACTTCCGACACCGACTTCTGGGCCACCTTGGCCGTGGTCGGCACGCAGCTCACACCCGCAATGCCGATGACAGGATTGAACGTCCTTCCTGACAGGAAATACATGGCGTATCCACCCAGAATGCCTCCAATGCCCGACAGCAGGAGTGCGAAAATGCCGAGGATCAATAGCAGGAGTACGGTGGGATTGAGAATGGTGTTGGCCTCGCACAGTACGCCGAGCAGCAGACCGAGGAAGAAGGTGGAGCCATAGAGAACAGGACCGCCGATGAAATCGATGAAGTGCTGAAGGCCCGACTCTCGCACGGCGACTCCGAGGAACAGGGAGAGGAAGAGCGGTGCCGCGACAGGAAAGAGAAGGCAGAGCACAGTGCAGGCGACGATCGCGAAGGCAAGCTTCTCGCCAGAGGTGATCCTGGTGATTTTCACGGAGGGTATGGCCTTCAGCGCGCGAAGACGTTTGGGTACGAGCAGCTTGATCAGGTAGGGATACCCTCCGTAGGTGAGCCCGAGATAGAGGTAGGCAACGACGGTGATCGGGACGAAGAGCGGCTTCGATAGCATGAGCGAGGTGTAGAGAACCATGGGGCCGTCGGCGCCACCCACCATGGCAATCGAGGCGGCGTCGTTGAATGGCAATCCGCACGCCATGGCAACGGGAACGGTAACAATGGTGCCGAGCTCTGCGCAGAGTGCGATGAACATGCTCTGGAACGGATGCGCGAGCAGATAGCTGACATCGAGGAGGACGCCGATGCCCATGAACACGAGGCACGCGATCAGACCGTTCGAAAACATGAAGGTGTAGACGGGTTGCAGAAAATCCACCTGCAGAACGTACATGACTGCGTTCGTGTCCGTAGCGACGGGATCGACAAAGAGGGTGCCGTGGAGTCCACCCGGAAGGAACAGGACTCCCGCGTTGACGGCCGCCATCCCGAAGCCCATCGGGATCATGAGCAGGGGTTCGAGGATCTCCTTCTTGCCGAGGTAGACGAGAAGCATGCCGAGCAGCATCAGCAAAACGCGCGCGATCGCGATGACGGGTTCAGACTGCAGGAGTGTGGAGACCCCCTGAAAGAGGGTCAGGATATCGGAGGGATTCATGCGAGGACTCGTGCGTTCAGTGGTTGCGTCTCGTGAGACGAACGATCATGAACATGCCCTTCATCAGAATGGCGACGGAAAACGAGATTGCAGCTGTGATACCGTACATCAGCAGCATGCGTGACAGTACAACGGACATGGGGAAACCTGCCTTGTGACATGGATGGAATATGGAGGAGATTCATCCCTCCGGACCATACGGGGTATCGTACGATCCGGCCGCAGCAGGGTGGAGCATTCAGTTCCGCAAATGTTTGAAATGTCGCCCGGCGTCCCTCAACCCGCAGCGATGCGGGAGTCCGGCGATTCAATGAAAACGTCTACAAATATCCGATGTCCTTCGATGAAATCAAATTCTGCGCATGACATTGCGCGGACGCGTCAGTGCGGTGTGCTGATGCTCGGCACGTCGTAGGTGCGATCGCAGCGGGCGATGTCTTCGGCGTCGTTGGTGGCGATGATGACGCAGCCTCGCGAGCGCTGCTCGTCGACGAGCGCATAGACGGTACGCATGCCATCGGCGTCGAGGTTCGACACGGGTTCATCGAGCAAGAGCACCGGCGGTTCGTGCACGAGCGCAAACAGCAGTTTCATGCGCTGCTTCATGCCTGACGAGAATGCGCGGATGGGGTCCTTGCGATCCGGTGGCAACCCGATGCGTTCGAGCATCGCCGCAATCCGCGTATCTGTGATGGCGATACCGCGAATTCGCGCATAGAGTCGGAGATTCTCCGCGGCGGAAAATTCCTCATACAGGGTCAGGTATGGTGCGACATAGCCGATGTGCCGGTAGAGTTCTTCGGGGGCAATCACCGCATCGGCGCTGCGCCACGCGACGCTTCCCCTCGAGGGTGCGAGCACCCCGGCGACGATGCGCAGCAGCGTGGATTTCCCCGCACCATTCCTTCCCGTGATCCCGAAGACCTCCCCATCCTCGACCGTGAAGGTCACACCCTGGAAGATCGGTCGCCGATTGAAGTGCTTGGCGACATCCTGCACGTCGATCTGCATGCGGCTACCGGCGTACGACGGCGATCTTTCCGGAGGTCACCTCACCGCCGAGATCGATCGCATAGATGTAGATGCCGGAGGCGACGTAGCTGCCGTCGGCACCCGTGCCATCCCAGGTCACGTAGCGGCCGAGTGCCTCGTCGCTGCGGATGTCGAGATTGGAGACGCTGTACTGCGCGTCCATCGACATGCTGTGAATCGACAGGGCGGCCCGGATTTGCGGGGCTGATGCCGAGATGGGAATGCGCACGACGCCGTCGCGGGCGGGATCGTAGGGATTCGGAAATGGCACGCGCGCCACGTCGGAAACCGGGACGGCCGCAAACACATGGTGGCAGAGGGTGTTGGCATTGCCCGCCGAGAACTGGTACGACCAGCCGTTGCCGAGGGGCGTGTAGCTGCCATACGCCGCACTCCGCACGTCGAAGGAGAATCCGACTGTCGTCATGGCCTTGTTGATCGCAGCACGAATGTCGGTGTTGGCCACGGCGAAGACGACGGTGTCGGCACCGCGACGCACCATGCCGTACTGGGCCGCCAGTGGAAAGACCGAGCCCGAGAGCGCGGCTGCGTCGCCGACAAGTTGCACGTCGATCGATGCGCGCATGCGGGGATACGTCCCGGCTTCGGGGTAACGTTCACCGGCGGGGGCGCGTGAGGCGCGGTCGGCCGTGAACCAGTTCCATCGCATGAACCGGCAGTATTCACCGGCCATGTCGGTCTGGTAGGCCGGAGAGCGCAGCACGGACTCCATGGCCTCGAGGGGACTCTTCGCCCTGATCTCGTTCCAGAAGGTGCGTACGATCTCAGGTGCATACCGCTGTTCGAGCATCTTCAACCAGATGCTGAGCTGATACCCCGGCCATGCGCTCATCGCGCGCTCGGGTTGCTGAAAGAGCGGCGGAAGGTAAAACAGATAGTCGTTGATGGTGTCGTAGACGACATCCTCAAAATACGTCGAGGTCATCTCGTACATGAACAGATCGTTCGGCCAGACGCCGTAGTTGCCCATCTGCACCATGTGGTGGAACTCGTGCGCGGCCGTCACGCGGGCGCCATCGAGACCCGCCGTCGGATACCCGAGAAAATCGTTGTCCAGCTGAATGTAGGTCGTGTAGCAGGGCATCAACGCACTGTTCGACACCCGGTCGATCTGGAAGGTCTGCCCGTAATCTCCGCGCGCATATTCCTTGATGTACACGTCGTATTCGTTGCGGCCTGCCGCATACGGAGGTGCGAGGAACCCCCGCTCCACGATTTCGACCTGATAGGATTCGTCAAAGAAGCGCGCGACTTCTGTCGCGTACTGCCGCGCCGTGCCGGGTACGCGCACGCCGTTCGCGATCAGCGCGGGCGTGTGCTGACCGGTCGTGTCGAAGTGCACGCGGAAGCGTCCGCTCGCACTCACCACACTCGTCTGCATTACTGCGGGCGCGAGCGCCGCGTCCATCCGCAAGCGAAGGTCGGCGGGGAGGGATTCCGATCGACGTATGCTCTCCAGCGTGTAGCTGAATCCACATTTGTGCGGAAGCGACGCGAGGCCATCCCCCTGCGTGTGTACGTGACGGCGCGCCTCGAGTGCACGGACGAAATCCTCATCGCCGAGCGCCCGCAACGCGTCCTGTTCCTGTGCGCGGACGACGGTGACCGCAACGACGAGCACTGCAAAGACGGAGAGGAGTCGGATGGGCATGCTAGGCTCCTTCGCGCTTTCTGAGTCGATGTTCGAGGCGGCGATTGCGACGTTCGAGCGCCTGTTCGAAACGCCGTACTTCGTCGGGTGTTTCGGGAATCACCTGCGGAGCGGGCGTCGGCCGCCCCTCCGCGTTGAGTCCCACGAAGGTCATGTATGCAGAATTCGTATGCACGAGCGTCCCGGCCTTGATGTTCTCTGCATAGACTTTCACGCCCACCTCCAGCGAGGTGCGGAACACGCGGTTGACCGATGCGTAGAGGGTGACGACATCTCCGAGACGTATCGGCTTGAGAAAATCGATCTCGTCGACGGAGGCCGTCACACAGACAAATCCGGTATGACGCGCGGCGGCAATCGCCATGGCGATGTCCATCAGATGCATGAGGCGTCCACCGAGCAAGTTGCCGAGCTGATTGGTGTCGTTCGGCAACACGAGTTCGGTCATCACGACCTGGGAGGCGCGCACGGTCAGGGGCCGGGCACCGCTGTCCGCCGATGCAGGCGCACCTGCGGCAGATCCCGCCGCTGCACCCGGTGTCACTTCGTCGCTCCAGTCACGGCCCCCATCGAGGCGATCTTCGACGAGGCCTCGCGCACCTCTGTGGCAAAGGGACTGTCAGGATACTTGGCGAGAAAGGTCTTGACGAGCGCGGACGCGGCATCCGCCTGCTTTCTGCGCATGAGGATGCGGAGCTTCTGTGCCATCGCGTCATCCACGAATTCAGTGTTGTAGTAGCGGTCGATCACCGTGTCGAAGTAGACGAGTGCGGCACTGTAATTTTCGAGACGCGTGTACAGCACCCCCGTCATGTATTCCTTCTCGGCAAGCTTCGTCGTCAGCGCGAGAATGCGCTTCTCCGCGTCGGAGACACGGGGATTCGTCGGATACAGCTCGATGAACGTCTGGTATGCGTCGATGGCCCGCGATGTGTACGCCTGGTCCAGTGCCGGCTCGGGCGACAGACGGTCATAGCAGACCGCGAACTGATACTGTCCCTCCTGCACCAGCGGACTCGACGGGAATCCCGCGATCAACTGATTGAAGTCGTAGCTGGCGAGAATGTACTCCTCCCGCTCGATGCGGCACATCGCCGTGTAAAATCGCGCACTGTCGGCCTGCGCGCTGCCGGGATACTGCAGGCGGATGACCTCGAAGTGCTGGATGGCGTCGAACCAGTTCTCGTCGTTGTACTCCTCCATGCCGAGCGCGAACCGCTCGGACGCGGACGGCAGTGACTGCTCGTTCGTCGACGCACAGGCGGCGAACAGCAGACAACATCCCACAACGATGATGTGACGAGTCATGGACATCAGGATCCTCGAACAGTGAACAGAAGCACGGCCACGACCACGGCGGCCGTTGCTGCGACAATCGGGACGAGCGCACGCTCGATCCACGATGCGGAATGAAGGAAGCGATAGTCACGTGATGCGGGGGGGATCACACCCGTCAACGTATCGACACGCTCGCCACGAAACGTCCGTGTGAAACGCACCGTCCCGTCGGAAGCCTCCGCCAGCACGCCGACCATCGCCTCAAGCCTTCTAACATAGGAAGATTTGTCGTGCGAAACAGTAGACGCGGAAAGGGATCGCACGTCGAGCGTGAGCTGCGCCGCAGCCCCGCCCGTGATCTGCACGCCCCGCAGTGCACACTCCTCGGCGAACACCTGCAGCACCATGGGATGCACATCCTCTGGGAGCATGCGGATACGGATCTCCCGCTCGCCCACCGCCCCCGCCGTCTGCACTGCCATATCGCGTAGCAGCGACGAGAGTCCTGCCTCGTCTGTGGATGCTATCTGATCCTGTGCGCGGGCAGATGCTGCCGCCACAAAAAGAACACAGATCAGCATCGCCGATCCCACCAGACCCGCATGCATGGCGCGCGGCGATGCCTGGCGCACCGCGTACACCCGTGCGAACCGGTCGGGAGCCGCCGTCATCACACCCCGTCCGTCCGCACGATGCGCCGTAGTTCGCGCAGCAGCAGGTGCGGATCCTCGTCGAGAAAATGCCGCGACTCGGTGCGCGCCCGCCGAACCGTGTCGGTCGACAGATCCGCAAAGACGAGCTGCTCGTCCAGACCATCGCATGCAACGACAGGCATGCCGAAGGCATCGACCGCCTCCGAGCCGCCCCAGAAACTCACCCCGTCTTCGACGCCCGTCCGGTTCACGAAGATCATGTTCACCGACAACAGCCGGCAGAGCGCTGCATGGTGCTGATGGTTGAGCGCGTAACTGGTGAGCCCCCCCTGCCCTGTCAGGCGTTGGGGACTCGCACTGAGCACCACGAGCAGCTGCGCGCCCTCGAGCGCTGCAAGCAGCGGCAGCGACACGTGCCAGAGATCCTCGCAGATCAGCACCCCGATGCGGCCAATGCAGGTGTCGAAGACGCGCACGCGGTCTCCGGCCAGGAAATACCGCCGCTCCTCGAAGATTCCGTAGTCGGGGGGATACACCTTGCGATAGGTCTGTGCCGTGCCGCGATCGAACACGAACGCCGCATTGTAGAGACCGTAGCTCGGGGCTTCCTCGATGCCGCCCGCGACAATCGTGATGTCGTGACTGAGCTCGCGCAACACGTCGAGACGAGGGTCATCCACTCGAAGCGCCAGCTCGGAATGCATGTCGCGTACCGTGTAGCCGGTCAGGCTCAGCTCCGGGAACACGACGATGTCGGCGCCACCATCGCGAGCGTGGACGATGAACTCCTCATGTTTTCGGATATTCGCATGCAGATGTCCGAGAACGGGACTGATCTGTGCCAGTGCGCAGGTGTGTGTCATGGGTGCGTCCGTTAGTCAGGTCATGCTGCGCGCGGATGTCGCAGCGGAGGGTTCATCGGGCTCGGCCGCCTGCTCGAGGATGTCCTGCACGATGATGTCGAGATCATCGAGTTGATCCTCACCGAGCACGCGGGCAAGCGCATTCTGTTCATTGCTCCAGATCTGCTGCACGGCAGAAGCATCCCCACGCGCGGCGGCCCAGAGGATCCACTCGACAAAGGCACGGTGCACGTCGATCGCATGTGCATCCTCGTCGGTGACGCGAGCGCGCATCAGCTTCCGATAGACGTTCCGGCGTGCCGTGATCTGCCGGTCGAACCATGCGCCATGGAGGTCGTTGGCTGGCATCCAGGCCTCACCGTTGAACGCATATACGATTTCCGTGTAACTGATTCCGTCGGCATGCGGCATCATGCCCCAGTATTCACCAGAGAGCAGCACCTCCCGGACCTGATCGCCGTCGAGATCGAGCACCGACGGATCCCCTTCCTGCGCGTAGAACTGCAGCGCGATGCGGCCCTTGCGCAGACCGTAGATGCTGAGTCCCCGCGACGCAACGGGATTGTTGCCGCCACCATCGGTATACACGAGCAGCGCGACCGTGCCGCTGCGCGTCAGATCCTCGAAGCTCAGGCGCATCCCGCCGTCGACGGCGTCGACGAACATCGACGACCAGCGTCCCGCCGAATCACCGAAGACCTCGATCCGGTCAAAGGCCGCGCCGGGCAGCATGGCCGAGGGACCCGCGGCATCCCGCGAGGTCACCACAAGCTCGGGGCGTCCATCCACATCCAGATCCACACGCACGCTGTCGACCAGCTCCCATCCTGCGCCGACAATCGGTCGCGGTGTGGTGGAAGGATCCGCATCGGATGCGGGATCCGTCCGGCCGCAGCCGGTCAGCCAGAGCAGGCCGACCAGCAGGGCACTGCGCATCACAAGGGGGAAGCCGTCGCCGCGCATGTCACCAGCTTCCGCTCGAGCCGCCGCCGCCGAAGGATCCTCCCCCACCGGAGAAGCCGCCGAAGCCGCCTCCTCCACTAAAACCACCTCCACCGAAACCGCCGCCGCCGAAGCCGCCGGGCAGGATGAAGATGCCTCCACCGCGTCCACCGCGTCGTCCGCCCTTGCGCAGCACGATGAAGAGAATGATCAGGAAAATGACGACGCCGATCGGCATGCCGCGCTTCTTCTTTTCGCGCACAGGTTCGGGTGCGGTGAACTCGCCGCCTGCCGCCTGCACCGCCGCCTGCATGCCTGCGGTAATGCCTGCATCGTAATCACCGTCACGGAAGCGCGGTGTGATCACATCACGGATGATGACCGAAGTGAGCGCGTCGGTGAGCACGGGTTCGAGTCCGTACCCGACCTCGAACCGGAGCTTCCGATCGTTGACAGCGACGAGCAGGAGGAGTCCGTTGTCCGTGCCCTTGCGTCCGATGCCGTTCTTTTCCGCCACGGCCAGCGCCGCATCCTCGATGGAACCCCCGTCGAGCGACGGCACGACGAGCACCACGAACTGACTCGACGTGCTCTGTTCATAGGCGGCCAGGGTGCGGTCGAGTGCGTCGAGGGCAGCGGGACTCATCACACCTGCCAGATCGGTCACGTAGCGCGTGAGGACGGGGGGATCGAACGCGTGCGCGCGCGCGCCGGCAAGGAGCAGCGCTGCCGTGACCAGCAGCGCGCGCAGCGGGATGTGACGGGAATGCATGAGAACGGTCACCGCTTTAGAAGTTGACGGAGGGTGCCTTGTCTGCGCCGGCGTCGGCGGTGAAATTCTGCTTGGCGCGGAAGCCGCCGAGGCCTGCAATGAGGCTGGTCGGGAAGCGACGGATCGCCGTGTTGTATGCCTGCACCGACTCGATGAAGCGCTTGCGCTCAACGGTGATGCGGTTTTCCGTGCCCTCGAGCTGCGACTGCAGGGCGAGGAAGTTCTGATTGCTCTTCAGGTCGGGGTAGTTTTCCGAAACGACGAGCAGTCGCTGCAACGCCCCGCCGAGCTCACCTTGTGCCTGCTGGAACTTGGCGAAAGCTTCCGGGTCGTCGAGGATTTCCTTCGACATGTTGATGCCGCCCACACGTGCGCGCAGCTCGGTCACTTCCGTCAGCACGCGTTCTTCCTGCGCAGCATACCCCTTGACTGTGTTGACCAGATTCGGGATCAGATCGGCGCGACGCTGATACACGTTCTCGACCTGGCTCCACTTGCCGTTCACATCCTCTTCAAGTGTGACGAGGTTGTTCTGACAGCTGGCGTAGAAAATCCCGAAAAAGACGATGATGCCCAGACCGATGAGGAGAGGACGGTACTTCTGCATGGATGACTCCGTAATGGTTGTCGTTGTCTTGTGTCGAATCACATAACATACGCAACAACAGCGACAAGTTGCACCGTTCCCATGACCGGGGTGCGGACGTCTTTGTCCGCACCACACCGCGGCATCTATCAAGGACGGACGAGGACGTCCGTCCTCCCATCAGTTCGTCAGGCTGCGCATCGGTGCGGGGAATCGTCCCCCGCGATTGACAAACACCGCCGGCGACAGATTCCGCACCGGCATCACCTGTGCGGCACCGAGCAGACCGCCCCAGTCGACCGAATCACCAACACCCTTGCCGTGCGCGGGTATGATGCGCACCGCCGTCGTCTTGTCGTTGACCATGCCGATGGCACATTCGTCTGCGATGATGCCGGCAAGCACATCGGCCGACGTGTCACCCGGAACCACCACCATGTCGAGACCCACCGAACAGACGCAGGTCATCGCCTCGAGCTTCTCGAGCGAGAGATGACCATCGGCCGCCGCCTGCGCCATGCGCGTATCCTCACTGACGGGAATGAACGCACCGCTCATGCCGCCCACATGACTCGAGGCCATGAGACCGCCCTTCTTCACCGCGTCATTGAGCATCGCGAGCGCGGCGGTCGTACCCGGCGCACCCACGCTCTCGAGACCCATCGCCTCGAGGATGTCGGCAATCGAATCGCCGATCGCCGGGGTCGGCGCCAGCGAGAGATCCACGATGCCGAAGGGAATGCCATGCTTCTCGGCAACCTTCTGTCCGATCAGCACGCCTGCGCGCGTGATCTTGAAAGCCGTCTTCTTGATGACCTCGGCGAGCTCGTCCATGCGGCAGGCTCCCGCCTCCTGCACGGCGCGTAGCACCACGCCGGGACCGCTGATCCCGACGTTGAGCACATACTCCGGCTCGCTGACCCCGTGAAACGCACCCGCGACGAAGGGGTTGTCTTCCGGTACATTGCAGAACACGACGAGCTTCGCGCACGCAACCGAATCCTGCGACGCCGTCAGCGTCGCACAGTCCTTGATCACCTGCGCCATCGTCACAAGCGCATCCATGTTGATGCCCGCCTTGGTCGAGGCCACATTCACCGACGAGACCACATGCCTCGTCGAGGCCAGCGCCTCTGGAATCGCGGCAATCAGATTCCGCTCGCCCTTCGTCCAGCCCTTCTGCACCAGCGCGCCGAAGCCGCCGATGAAGTCGATGCCGATCGTGTCGGCGGCGCGGTCGAGCGTCTGCGCGATCTCGATGTAGTCGTCCTTCTCAAAGCCGTCGCAGGCGATCGAGATCGGAGTGAGCGACACACGCTTGTTGGCGATCGAGATGCCGTACATGCGCTCGATCTCCTGCGCATAGCCAACATGCTTCTCGCCGATGCGGCAGATCTTGTTGTAGATGTTGCTCTTGGTGACCTGGAGGTCGCGGTCGCGGCAGTCCCGCAGGCTGATGCCGAGCGTGACGGTGCGGATGTCGAAATGTTCCGCCTCCGTCATCCGCACGGTATCAAGGATTTCTTCGAATTCGAACGGCACGAGAATCTCTTGCGTGTTGTGAACGGATGGTGATGCGGATCAGAGTCGATGCATGGCGTTGAACACGTCCTCGTGCTGCACGAGCACGCGGATGCCCAGCTCCGCGCCGATGCGCACGAGGTCTTCGCTCACCGCGGCGAACTGCGAGGGCGAATTCGTGATGTCGACAATCATGATCAGCGTGAAGAACTCCTGCAGGAGCTTCTGCGTCATGTCGAGGATGTCGCAGCGATGACGCGCGAGCGTTTCGGAAACCTTTGCAATGATACCGGGGTGATTGAGCCCGTAGGCGGTGATGATCACACGCCCGCTTTCGGCGGAAGCCGCCTGCGGTGCAGCACCTCCGGCACGCTCGAGATTCGAGACCGCGCGCTCGACCGCACGCTGCACGTTGATGGTGGTGGCCTGGGTGCCGAGCTGCTCGATCGCCTCGAGCGTGATGCGACGGATGACGTCTTCGGAGATCATGGAAGGAAATGCTGGTGAATGCGTGACAGATGAGAATGTGGGATCGCTGCGGGGGGCATCGCAGGGGACGTCACCGACGCCCCCTGCTGCTTCCTCACAGATTCAGCGGAATCAGAACTCCAGCCTGGATGGCGAAGTGGGTCGCATCATTGCCATTGTTCTTGTCGCGGACGAGTATCGTGTACTTCAGCGCCGCATCGAGGGTGATGGTTTCCGTGATCGGATAGAGGACGCCGAACATGGGAGACAGGCCAATGGAAATGTCGCTTTCACTCGACTCGTAGCTGCCGACGAACTGCTTCTGCGTGATGCTCCACGACCAGTAATGCAGACCGATCTTTGCACCGACGTAGGGGATCACTCCATCACCTTCGGACAACTCATAGCGCGCACCGGCGTGGATGAAGAAGCTGCCGTCACTTCCGTCGATCGATGCGTTGGCGTTCTTGCGTGGGAAGCTCTCGTACCCGACAGATCCAACGAGCCA
Organism: Bacteroidota bacterium; assembly: GCA_023432805.1. GTDB lineage: Bacteria > Bacteroidota > Ignavibacteria > SZUA-365 > SZUA-365 > JAEYUG01. The sequence continues at coordinate 35,108 of JAEYUG010000069.1, forward strand.
CAGACGCGGCTGGACTCCATAGTGGAAATTCCCGACAAACCCGAATCCGGCGTCCACCTTGTCTGCGTATTCGCCCATGGGCAGGCAGAGCTCGAGCTGGCCACCGACGAGCATCGGGGCCTTGTCCTGCGCGAGGGCGCGTGTGCCGACGATGGCTGTGAAAATGAGAAGTGCTGTGAGAATCGAACGAAGCTTCATGAAATCCTCCGGTGACAGTGGATGACGGTGGGGTGCGTGGGGTGTGACATGCATGCATGATGCAGGTACGAACCTACGCAGAAGCAGGCGAAAATGCTAAAAGCGGATGGACAGATCCCCTGAAGCGAGCATCGGCGGTCCCCCCGAAGGAGAACCGCCGATGCACATGCCGGAGCGGAAGGTTACCAGGCGTAGCCGAGGTTCACACCGAGACCGTAGGCCCGGTAATCAAGACCATTGATGTCTGCGACGTTGAAGTTCAATCGAAGGATCGGCTCGACCACGAACTGGTTGAAGATCCACTTGTACGCCAGTTCACCGCCTATTGCGATACTCGTGCCTCCGTCGAAGCTCGCAAATGGGCCACCCCAGTCCCAGAAACCGACCGAGATCATGGGACCGGCACTCAGACCTTCTAGCGGTGTCTTGCCATCGTTGAGGTTGAAATACCAGCGGTAGGAGCCACCGAAACCAACTGCGGTCCACTCGCTATACGACCAGTATGAACCGAACACGGTGAAGGAATTCGCGTTGCCCACTCGCTGCTCGTATGTGGCATTCAACAGGCCGAACGCGAGACCGATGGGATCGGCAGTGATGGAATGATCACGCGCCTGGGCGTCGGCCCGTTGCGTGGGGATGAATGAGAGGGCAATGACAAGCAGCACTGCCGCACACAATGATTTCATGATTCCTCCTGAATGAAAACGAGATGATGGATGTCGTATGAAAGTGAACGCAACGGTCGAGCCGTCTGTTCCGGCAGTCGTCCGCTCAATCCTTCAGCAATTCACGTGCAATGACGATATGCTGTACCTCGCTCGTGCCTTCATAGATCTCGGTGATCTTGGCGTCGCGTAAGTATCTCTCAACAAGGTATTCACGAACATAACCATATCCGCCGTGAATCTGAATAGCCTCGAGTGCATTCTGCACGGCAACACGTGACGCATACAGCTTCGCCATTGCCGCCTCCTTCGCGTAGGGCTGCCCGGCATCCTTCAGCGCGGCGGCCTGATAGGTCAGAAGACGCGCGGCCTCGAGGTTCATCGCCATGTCGGCGATCTTGAACTGGATCGCCTGGAAGTCCTTGATCGGATGTCCGAACGCCTTGCGCTCCTTGCTGTAGCGGATCGCCGCATCCACGCTCGCCGACGCCACACCGAGCGCCTGCGCGGAAATGCCGATGCGTCCGCCGTTGAGCGTTTCCATCGCGAAGTTGAAGCCCTTGCCGACCTCCCAGATCACATTGGCTTCCGGAACGGGGGTGCGGTTGAAGTGGAGGCTGCAGGTGTCGGAGCTGCGGATCCCGAGCTTGTCTTCCTTCAGACCATGTTCGAACCCGGGCATGCCCTTCTCGACGATGAAGGTCGTGATGCCCCTGTGCCGCTTCTCACGGTCGGTCTGCGCCACGACGAGGTAGTAGTCGGCCGTCGTGCCGTTGGTGATCCAGTTCTTCGATCCGGTCAGTTCCCACACGCCGTTGGCGAGCACGGCCTCGGTCTGCTGCGAGGTCGCATCGCTTCCCGCCTCGGGTTCGCTCAGACAGAATGCGCCGAGCTTCTGGCCCTGTGCCAGCGGCACGAGGTACTTCTGCTTGACCTCCTCCGACCCGTGCTTCTGCAGACCGTAGCAGACAAGGGAGTTGTTGACCGACATGATCACGCCCACCGACGCGTCGACCTTCGAGATCTCCTCCATCGCCAGCACGTAGCTGATCGTGTCCATGCCCGAACCACCATAGTCGGGCGACACCATCATGCCCATGAATCCGAGCTCGCCCAGCTTGGCGACGATCTCGGTCGGGAACTCCGCGTTCTTGTCGCGCTCGACGGAGCTGGGTGCGATCTCCGCCTCCGCGAATTCGCGGGCGGTGTCACGGATCATCTTCTGATCTTCTGTGAATTCGAAATGCATGCGCGTCTCCGGTTATGAGTTGTACGTGAAGAAACCTTTCCCGGACTTGCGACCGAGGTGACCTGCGGCAACCATCTTGCGCAGCAGGGGACACGGGCGATACTTCGGATCTCCGATGCCCTCATGCAGTACGTTCATGATGTGCAGACACACGTCGAGGCCGATGAAGTCGGCCAGGGTCAAGGGACCCATCGGATGCGCCATGCCCAGCTTCATCACGGTGTCGATGTCCTCCGCCGATGCCACGCCCTCCATCAGCGTGTACACCGCCTCGTTGATCATCGGCATGAGGATGCGGTTGGATACGAAGCCCGGGAAGTCGTTGACCTCGACCGGGGTCTTGCCCAGCTTCTCGGCAAGATCCCTGATCACCGCGTAGGTCTCGTCGGAAGTCGCCAGACCGCGAATGATCTCGACGAGCTTCATGACGGGAACGGGATTGAAGAAGTGCATGCCGATCACCTTGTCGGCGCGCGAGGTCACGGCACCGATCTCGGTCAGGGAGATCGATGAAGTGTTCGAGGCGAGAATGCAGTCGGGTTTGGCGAGCGCGTCGAACTGGCGGAACAGATCCTTCTTCACCGCCGCGTTCTCGGTGGCGGCTTCGATGATGAGATCCACCACGGGAAGGTACTTCTCGCGATCCGTGGTCGGCAGGATGCGACCGAGGATCTCGGCCTTCTGCATCTCGGTGATGATCTCCTTCTTGACCTGACGGTCGAGGTTCGAGGCGATGGTGCGAAGGGCGCGGTCGAGGTATTCCACCTCGACGTCGATGAGCTTGACGGCGTAACCGCTCTGTGCGAACACGTGCGCGATGCCGTTGCCCATGGTGCCGGCGCCGATGACGGCGATGTTCTGCATGGGGATAGGTCCTTGTATGTGTGTTAGGCGGGTCGTTCAACGATGAGGGCACTGGCCTCGCCGCCCCCGATGCACAGGGTGGCAAGTCCGCGCTGCGCGCCCCGGCGCTTCATCGCGTAGAGCAGGGTCACGAGCACGCGCGTGCCCGACGCACCGATCGGATGCCCCATCGCCACGGCACCGCCGTAGACGTTGACCTTGGCGGGATCCAGTTCGGCAAGACGGTTGACTGCGAGGGAGACGACCGAGAAGGCCTCGTTGATCTCGAAGAGATCGATCTCACCGGTCGTCAGACCGGCCTTCGCGCACACCTTGGCGATCGCGTCGGCGGGTGCAGTCGTGAACCATTCGGGGGCCTTCGCCGCCGAGGCCTGCGCAACGATGCGACCCAGTGGAACGAGGCCGCGCTCGCGCGCGATGTCCTCTGCCATGAGCACCACCGCCGCCGCACCGTCGTTGAGTGACGAGGCATTGGCCGCCGTGACCGTGCCGTCCTTCTTGAAGGCGGGACGCAGCGTGGGCACCTTGTCGAACTTCACCTTGCGCACATCCTCATCTTCCCTGACGAGCATCGGATCACCACCCTTCTGGGGAATCGGGACGGGAACCATCTCCTCGTCGAAGATGCCCTGCTCCTGTGCGGCCATGGCGCGGGTGTAGCTCTCGATGGCAAACGCATCCTGCGCATCGCGCGGAATGTCGCACTCGGTGGCGCAGAGCTCTGCGGCCATGCCCATGTGGTAGTCGTTGTAGACATCCCACAACCCGTCCTTGATCATCGAATCCAGAAGACTCGCATGTCCGAATCCATACCCGGTGCGGGCCTTGTCGAGCAGATACGGTGCATTCGACATGCTCTCCTGCCCGCCCGCCACGACGATGTCTGCGTCACCGGTCATGATCGCCTGTGCGCCGAGCATCACGCTCTTGAGTCCCGACCCGCAGACTTTGTTGATGGTCATGCAGGGTACGGAGTTGGGAATGCCGGCAAACAGGGCGGCCTGACGCGCGGGTGCCTGCCCCACTCCGGCTGCAAGCACATTGCCCATGATCACTTCGCTGACGTCGCCGCCGTCGACACCCGCGCGCGCGAGTGCCTCCTTGATGGCGATGGCGCCGAGCTGCGGCGCGGTGAAGGACTTGAGGGAACCATTGAAGGCGCCGATCGGGGTTCGCGCGCCGCTGACGATGACGACGGATCTCATGTCTGTTTTATCCTATTCAAATGTGCGGAAATGGGTCGCAGTACGAATTGAGGCGGGCGCTGTGTGCGGCGCTCGCAGTGTGACGCAGGCGCGGCGCGGACCCCGATGGATCTGCGCCGCGTGGATGCATCAGCTGTTCATGTACTTGAGGAATTCCTTGTTGCCCTTGGTGCCCCGCATCTTCTCAATGAGGAACTCCATGGCTTCGACGGTGCTGTACTCGCTGAGCACCTTGCGGAGAATCCACACGCGGCTGAGTTCCTCGGGTGTGAGCAGAAGGTCCTCCTTGCGTGTTCCGGAGCGGTTGACGTCCATGGCCGGGAAGATGCGACGATCACTGAGCTTGCGGTCGAGCACGATTTCCATGTTGCCCGTTCCCTTGAACTCTTCGAAGATCACCTCGTCCATGCGCGACCCCGTCTCGATCAGTGCCGTGGCAATGATCGTCAGGCTGCCGCCCTCCTCCACGTTGCGTGCGGCGCCGAAGAAGCGCTTCGGGCGATGGAGCGCGTTCGCGTCGACACCACCGGAGAGGATCTTGCCCGAGTGCGGCACGACGGTGTTGTGCGCGCGTGCCAGACGCGTGATCGAGTCCAGCAGGATCACCACGTCCTTGCCGCTTTCGACCAGACGCTTGGCCTTCTCGAGCACCATGTCCGAGACCTGCACATGCCGTTCGGGTGGTTCGTCGAAGGTGCTGGAAATGACCTCGGCCTTGACCGAGCGCTCCATGTCGGTGACTTCCTCGGGACGTTCGTCGATGAGCAGGACGATGAGGATCACTTCGGGATGATTCGTCGAAATTGAGTTCGCGATCTTCTGCAACAGGATGGTCTTTCCGCTCTTGGGGGGTGAGACGATCAGACCGCGGTTGCCCTTGCCGATCGGGGCGAGCAGATCCATGATCCGCATCGACAGCTCGTTGGGGGCCACCTCCAGCTGCAGCCGCTCGTTCGGATACAACGGGGTGAGGTTGTCGAACAGGGGCCGGTCGCGCGTGCGCTCGCCGCTCTCGTAGTTGACCGCCTCCACCTTCAGAAGCGCGAAAAAGCGCTCGCCTTCCTTCGGGGGACGCACCTGACCGTTGATCGTGTCGCCCGTGCGCAGCGAGAATTTCTTGATCTGGCTGGGCGAGACGTAGATGTCGTCGGGGGAAGGCAGGTAATTGTAATCGGCCGAACGCAGGAACCCGTAGCCATCGGGCAACACTTCAAGCACACCCTTGCTGAAGCTCATGCCGTCTTTCTGCGACTGGGCCTCGAGGATCTTGAAGATCAGCTCCTGCTTGCGCAGGTCGCTGTAGCCACTGATGTTGAGATCCTTTGCGATCGCGCTTAATTCGGCGATTCGTTTGGACTTGAGTTCGGCAATGTCCATTGTCATGACGGTACCTTGAAGGGAAGCGATGGAATGCAGGGCTGGTGATGGCGGAAGCTGCGCTGTTCTCTACTGCCCGACCGGATCTGAATGCACACGACATCATGCGCGCGCGGCGCAGGAAGGCGGATCAGTTGTACGGAAAGAAGAGAGGGACTACCAGGGGATGCCGGCTGTAAGCGTCGAGAACAGGGATAGCGGATGGGGAGAAATTCCTCGGAGCAATATAGCGGAATTTACGGAGGAAGCAAGAAAAAGATGTGTCAGGTGGATTCCCCCGCCAGATACGCGCCGACGATGTAGTGTGAACCGAAGACAAGCACGCTCCCTCCCCGTTCCAGCGCTGCCCGCACCCCGCCGCGCACGTCGCCCGCCTGGCGGATGTCGCCCTGCCACAGCCTCGCGATCTCATCGGCCCGCCAGGTATCGTGGTCGGCCGACGCGACAGCGGTGACCGATGCCCAGACACGCGTCCGGAGAATGTCGACCACAGCTGCAACGTCTTTCGTACGCAACATGCCGAACACAAGGTGCGTGCGATGGGGATCGCGCATCGCACACCAGGTGTCGATGAGCGCTGCAACACCGGCGGGATTGTGCGCGACATCGACCACCAGTTCGGGTACCCGTGCGATGCGTTCGAAGCGTGCAGCCAGACCCGTGCGTCTGCGCACGCTCTGCAATCCCGCACGTATCGCAGTCGGTGCGTCGGCGATCCCAAGTTCCCGTGCAAGATGCTCGACCACCGCGGTAGCGAGCTGCGCATTGCGCACTTGATGCGCACCCGCGAACGCGATGCGCAGCTCCTCACTCCCATCCGCAAGGCGAAGCGGTGCCCGCATGTCGTCGATGTCAAGCAGGCGCATGGCACCCTGCTCAGGCTCGATGTGATGAAATGGAGCCCCATGCTCCGCTGCCCGTCGACGCAGAATATCGACGACGTCGACCTGCACCGCCGCCGTGAAAACAGGTACTGCGGATTTGATGATGCCGGCCTTCTCCTCGGCGATGGCTGCGAGCGTGTTGCCGAGATACTCCGTGTGCTCGAGATCGATGCCGGTGATCACGCTCACCCGGGGCGTGAGCACGTTCGTCGCATCGAGACGCCCACCCATTCCGGTTTCGATGACAGCCGCGTCGACGCGCGCATCGGCGAACGCGGCGAAAGCCATGGCCGTTGTCACTTCAAAGAACGTTGCGCGCATGCGCTCCGCCACAGGACGCAGACGCGATGCCAGCGCCACGATGTCTTCGTGTGCAAGAGGTTCCCCGTCGATGCGGATGCGTTCACTGAAGTCGACCAGATGCGGTGACGTGTAGAGTCCCACCCGCAGTCCCGCCTCGCTGAGAGCAGCCGCGATGAAGGCCGAGGTGCTTCCCTTGCCGTTGGTGCCGGCCACATGCACGGCGGCGAGCCGATGGTGGGGATTCCCGAGCTCGGCCAGCAGGTCACGGATGTTGTCGAGACCGAGCTTGATCCCGAACATCTGCAAGCCGAACAGCCACTCCACCGTCGAGGAGTAGCCTAGGGCGCGATGGTCCACGTGAAGGTCTCGTCTGGCTTGACGTAGATCACCGTGCTGACGGTGTTGCCGAAGGCGTCGACCACGCGTGCAACGGTCGTTCCGTTGCCCGTCGAGAACTGGGCGCTCTCACCGTCGTAGAGAAACCCGACGTACTTGCCATCCACATACGCATCGAGAATGCGGTCGCACTTGTTCTCGAAACGCACATGTCCGATGAACGAGCCGTCTCCCCGGTTCATCGCGAACATCGACAGCGAGGCGTTGAGCCGTTCGACCACCTTTTCCGAACCGGGGATCCGTGTTGCGGCGGCCGCGATCGCGCGCGCGGCGTCGCGGTTCTGCTGTTCCTCGGCGATGCGCACGGCCTCGTCGAGCACGGCGACGGATGTGACGGTGGCCGCACGGCGTCCCGCGAGCTCTTCGGCAAAGGCCAGCAGCACAGCCTGCGCGGCGAGGGCATCGGCGTCTGCGCTGCGGCGGGCGTCATCCACCCGTGCTCCGAATCCGCGGAGGATGTCCCCTGTGAATCCGAGCTCGGTGTTGAGGTTCACGTACTCGAGCTTCGGGAAGGTCGGCGTGCCGAGCGTCGATGTCTTCGCGAGTGCATGCTGCTCCTGTGCGGCGAGCGGTGCGGTCAGCAGCAGCACGGCCAGTGCGGATAGCCATGCCCGCATCGGCATGTGCGGAATCTGTTTCATGATGTCTCCGTTGTGTCGTTACTCCATTGAACCGAAGTAGATGAACGCGCCCCAGTAGAAGGGGTGGATCCAGTCGGGATCGGCGGGATCCGCGAGCATGCGGCGTGCGGCGCTTCCCGCCGCCTCGACGCGCATTGCACCGCCTGCGAGCCAGTCGCGGTAGAAGTGATTCATCCACGCAAGCGTCGCGGCATCATCCACATACCATAATGTCGCAATCACCGCCGGTGTTCCCGCGTAGAGAAACGAACGCGTGAGTCCGACCAGATCGTCGCCGGACGCACCACCCGCCGCGGCCCCGACCTGCGCGGTCTGGCAGGCGCTGAGCGTGACGAGCGCCGCACGCAGATCGAGGTTGAACACCTCGCCCACGGTCAGATCGCCGTCGTTCTCGCCCGAGCGCGTTGCAGCGGCAAGGAGGATGCGTGATTTGAGGGGATCCTTCTTGTTGAGTTCACCATGCGTGGCGAAGTGCACGAGGCCGCGGGTGGGAAGCTCCCGCTTGACGACGGACTCCTCGGCCGCGGCACGGGTGAGGACGAGGGGATGCGCGACGAAGCGCGCGACGCTGTCTGCCTCGATGAGCGCGGCAGGAAGGGGCTTGCGCCGGTAGACGGGATCGGCGTAGACCGGATCGCCCACGATCAGCGCGTTGTCGGGCGATGCGCTTCCGCGCATCCGCGCGAACCAGAGGACGCTGGCCGAGGGCAAGTAGGCCAGGTCCATGCGCTCGACAAGGTAGTGGGGACGCACGATGTGCCGCGTTCTGTCGCGGTCGATGTCCTGCATGCGCACGAGTGCTCCAAAGGGCAGGTGATGCAGGGGGCCGTGGGGCACGACGTACAGACGACGGACGCCGGCAAGTTCTGCCTCGACGGGCTGCACGAGCTGGCTGTAGAAGGTGATGAGCTTCATCTGCCATGATGCGTCGGTCCGCGTCGCGCGCCAGATGGCCGCGGCCTCGGCGGCGCTGCGGCCATCCCGCAGTCGCGCCTCGCGCAGGACGCGCACCTTTTCATTCGGGAAGGTCACGTACAGGTCGCGGCGCAGAGTCTCGATGTCGCGCGCGAGCTTGTCGATGTCATCGACAGGCAGGCGCCGGACGACGGCAGTGTCAGATCGCACGGCGATCACGTAGGCACCACTCTCCCCGAGGTAGTATTCGAGCATGGCCGTACTGTCGTCGAGCATCTGCTGCAGCGCATCCATCGGCAGGGGATCCACGCCCTTGACAGAGGCGTATTCTGGGTCGAGGGCACGCAGGGAGTCGAGAACGGCGCGATGCTTCCCCACGACGTGGGCGAGAAGCGCCGTGCTGTCGGGCATGTCCAGCAACCGGGCCATGTGTTCCTGCAGCATCCGCTCCTCATCCACCAGCGCCTGCGCGCGCGGACTGCGGAGCTTGTCGCTGCCGACGGACTTATTGCCGATCATGTCGAGAAAGGACCGTGCCTTGGCGCGTTCGATATACTCGAAGGCGTCGGCGGTGCGCCCCTGCGCGACGAGCAGGGCGATCAGGGTTTCGTAGAGGTGGTACTTGCTGGAGATGAAACTGGAACGGACCTCGATGGAGGAGAGGTTGCCGCGGAGATCCTCGAAGATGTCGATGCCTGCACGCAGCGCGTCGATGGCGGCGAGGGTGTCGGCGCGCTGCACGTCGAGCACGCCGATGTTGCCGAGGCAGGTGGCCTGGTGGATGCGGAAACCGCCTGTGCGATACATCTCCTCGGCGCGGCGAAGGCAGACGACGGCACTGTCGAGTTCGTCGGTGAGCGCAAGGTTCTTGCCGAGCCCCATCCACGCATCGGCGGTGGGGTGCAGTGCGAGCGACTGCCGGAACAGCGCACGCACGGTGTCATGGGCGAGTCGCGCAGCAACGACGCCGTTCCGCTCTTCGACGCGGTCACGCCATTCATCGCGCATGATCGCGAGGTTGTAGAGGCCGACGGCCGTGGGCAGCGCATCGCCACGGCGGCGATCGGCGGCAAGTACGTCGAGCAACAGCGCCTCGGCCTCCTCGTACCTGCCCTGTACGCTGAGAATCGTGGTCATGTTGCTGCGCACATTGTCGCGCTCGCGCTCGGCGGTCGGGCGGCGGGACGAGGGAATCGGACCCATGAGTCCGCTGTCGAGCACGGCGAGGCTGCGCTCGTACCAGCGGAGCGCGTCGTCGTACTTGGAATACATGCGCAGGATGTTCCCGATCCACTTGCCGCACTGTGCCGAGAGCAGCAGATCCCCGTCACGGTCGGCCGCGAAGAGCAGATCACGAAAGTGTGATTCGGCCTGCTCGTAGCGTCCCACATCGTAGAGCATGCGTCCCTGTGCGATACCGGGGTGCTCGCTCTCGACAATGCGCGCACCACCGCAGCCGGCGGCACACACCGCCAGCACGCAGAGCAGAGCAAGACCGGTCAGGCGCATGTGCTATCTCGAGGGGAGCGACTCCGCGATGCGGGGCACGAGGGCCGCCGTCTGATTTCCGAATCGGTCCAGCATCAGCGCGAGCTGTTTGACCGCAAACGCACGTGCACTCTCGACGCGCATGAGCGCGAGCAGATGCGGCACCGCATCGGCAAAGAGCCGTTCGCGTTCGTCGAGACAGGCCAGTGCGAGCAGGGTGTGGGCGGATGTTGCATCGACCGCACCCTTCCCGCGCAGGGCGTCGATGCGCGCGCGCCGTGCGGAAGCCTCCGCCAGACTCCGCGCATCGGCAATGAGGAAGCGCGCCTCGCTTCCCATCGAGGGTGCGTCGACAGGCACGATGCTCCACGTGTAGCCCGCCTCGGGGGCCGCACCGGCGAGCGGAGCGGGAAGGGTCGCTTCCACCATCTGCATGGGACGAGCCGTGATCGTGCGCTCGTGTATCGCGGCACCGGTGGCGTTGTTCACCACGAGCCGGTACGAGCGCTCGGCCCCGACGCGGGTGGAATCGGGATCGAAGAACACGAAGACCGGCTGCGTGTCGCCGACAACGAGGCGGGGACTCACGGCAACGGTATTCGCATCACCACGGATACCGTACATGGCAGTGAGCTTCGACTGCCAGCGCTTTTCCGTCTTCTGTGCCTGCATGCCCTTGTCGGCGACGGCGACGGCATCCTCACCGGAAACACCGCGGGTCGCTCCGGCCGTGGCGAGCGTGCTCGTCGAGGCGGTCGCGCCGAGGGTGAGCGATTCTCCGGTCTCGACGGCGACGTATTCGCCGGTCAGGAAGACGATTGCCGCGCCACCGGAGGCGACACGCAGCACGGTACCGGCCACCAGCTCGTCACCGACGGTGAGTGCGCTCTCGGCCGCTCCAGCCGCGGTACGGGTCACGGTGCCGCTCACGCTCGTAACCATCGCCACGGGCTCAGTGGAGCCGCCCTGCTGCGCGGGATTCTGTGGCGCGCCGCTCTGCTGCTGGGCCTGCACCACCGTCGCGCTGACGACGAATGCGAGCATCGCGACGATGCTGCGGAAGGTATGGGGTGCTGTGCTGTATCGTGTCATGACAATCTGCTCATCTGCGCTCGTTGACGCGCGCAATATCGAAGGGGATGAATTGTTCGAGACGCGGCACCATCGGGTGCTGGCCTCCGGAAGTCATGTCCTGTACTGCCTTTGACACGTACAGTTGCAACTCGTTCCAGTCGATAACGGCGTCCTTCGTATAGTCTGCCGCACCACCGAGCGCATCGAGCAGCGCCTTGGTGAAGGCGCCATGCCCCCAGGCCTGATTCTCAAACGAATACTCGTTGCCCGAACTGGATGCGAACACGATGCCGAGATCGCCCGCAAGCGCAGCCGCAACCTTCTCGTTCGAGGCACCGTCCGACACCGCGCCGCTGTGGCAGGCGTCGAGAAGGAGGATCACCCTGCCGGCCTTCATTGCCATGACACCGCGCGCGAGATCGTCCCACCGCAGCGCCGATTTCGCAACCTTGTCCTTCGACACACCTGCGGTCAGGAAGTAGTAGGATGCCTCGGCCTTCGTGGCACGCGCCCGCACCCCGTGTCCGCTGAAGAACAGCACGAGCACGTCGTTCTGCGTCATCGCGGGGAAGCCACCGAGCGCCGCGATCACACGGTCGCGCGTGGCATCCTTGTTCGTCAGCACCTGCGTATAGACGCGCGTGTACATGCCTCCCTCCTGCCGGGCGAGCGCATCAGCCAGACGCCGTGCATCGAGCGAAGCGAAGCGCAGATCGGGATAGTGCGGTGCATACTCGTCGATGCCCACGGAGAGCACGAACAGATTCGGCGCACGGCGATCCTGCGTCTCGACCTTGACGACCGCACCCTCCTTGCGGCTGCGCACGCGCGCAGCATTGATCGCCACGGCCTCGATCACGTTCACACCCGGCAGCACCGGGAGACGGTAACGCAGCGTGAGTGCCGTGTCGCTGCGTTCGAGCACCTCGGGTGCAGCGAGCGCATCGTCGCGCAGCTGCCTGCCGTTGAGCGTGAGCGACACGCGCTCGACGCGGCGTGCATCGGTGGCGCGCAGTTCGAGCAGGAGCTCGGTCGGCTCGGCACCGAAGGCGAAGAGCTGATCCGGACGCGGAGCGAGGATGCGGATGGACGGGGGCGCGGCAATGCGTTCGATGCGTGCCGTCGAGACGTGGGCACCAGACAGCGCATCCTCGACGATGCCCGGCTGCTTGTACAGCGCCATGTACTGCTCGAGGGGATGCAGGGTTTCACCGCTGCGCCACTTGACGTAGACGTCGCCGAAGGCTGAACAGTCGTAGTATCCGTCGGGCGTGTAGGTAAGCCACTGACCGTTGTTGAAGCCGACCATGCTCGCAAGCTGCGTGCCGTCTGCCGCATTCCACACCTTCACCGATCCGTCGGTGTGCGCGGAGTAGAGACGCCGTGCCGCCTTGTCGAACGCGGCTGCCATCGCCCCGTATGAGTACGGCAGCGTGCGCTGCAGCTGAGATTTTTTCCAGTTCCAGATCTGCAAGAGTCCATCCATGAGACACACGGCCATGAGGTCGCCGCCCTGCACGAGCGTGATCGAGCGCGGATACCCGCCCTCGATCGCACATTCGCCTGAGAGTGCACGACGCTTGACATCCCAGAGTCGGATGCGCGCGTCGCGCCCGCTCGAGATGAGCGTGGCGTCGTCACTCGAGAAGGCGACGGATTTCGCGAACCTCTCATGATATCCCGGAGAGAAGAGCAAGGTTCCCGTCTGCGCATCGAAGACCTTGATGGTGCCGTCCTGTCCCGCCGTGGCGAGCAGTCGTCCATCGTTCGAAAGCGCGAGATCGTTGATCCAGACCTGCTGTGCCTCGAAGCTGCGCACGATGCGACCGGAGGCAGCGTCCCATACGCACACGCGGTCGTCGCGGCCGGCGCTGAAGACGAAGCGGCCGTCGCGAGAGAACGCGAGGCTCTGCACGTACTGGGTGTGTGCGGCAATCTCGGCGATGACGGCACCGGACTGCGCGTTCCAGACCGTGACACGCCCGCGCATGTCACCGGTGGCGAGGGTCCGGTCGTCGGCCGCAAGCGCGAGGCAGGTGACCAGCGTGGCGCTGTCCGAGCGGTACACGTGGCGTCCTTCACCTGTAATGGCACTCCATGCCTTGGCGGTGGAGTCGCGTCCGCAGGAGTACACCGTCGTGCCCGCGGCGCTGACGGCCACATCCCATACGGCACCGGAGATGCCTTCCTCGAGCACGAGTGCGACCTGTTGCTGCGCGTGCAGCCATTGAGGTGCACCCGTAAGCAGGATCAGGAGGGCGATGATCGGGACGGCGTTCCTGACGCGGACCGCCGCATTGTCGTGAGGTGCATCCATGATATCGAGTGGTGTCTTGTGATCGCCGAAATATACAAAACCCGGGAGGACGGACGCCCTCGTCCGTCAGTGACCGAGTGGGACCGGGTGCCTGCCGAGCACGCCGAAGATCCACTTGAAGCACTTGTGCCCGACGTCGACGGGCTCGGCGAACATCATGGGGCAGCCACCCGGGATCACATCCATCCCGAGTTCTGTACACAACTGCACCGCCTCGTCGCTGAGGCTGCCGCCGCCGAAGCTCTTGTGAATCCAGACTCGCCGCACACCTGCGGTGTGACAGTCGCGCACAACTCCGGCCGCAGCATGCGGTGCGGTACCGATCACGACAGCCGTCACGCCGCCCGGGATGTCGGCCACCGAACGGTAGCAGCGATCGCCCTCGATCGTGTCAGCGTTTGGATTGAGCGCGAAGACCTCGTACCCCGTGTCGCGCAGTTTCCGGTAAATGACATTGGCCGCCGTGTCGCCCTTGCGCGACACACCCGCGACCGCGATGCGGCGTTCGCCCAGAAACGCGCGGGCCGCCTGCTCGAGTGTAGACATGTTCTCTCCTGAAGGTGCGTGAATGGGTAGGAACACTGAAGCCGTTCGACGGGGAACGGCTCCAGTGCTGATGCGGAGGGTGAGGGACTCGAACCCCCACAGGCTTGCGCCCGGCGGTTTTCAAGACCGCTGCACTACCATTATGCGAACCCTCCGGTCGCTGGAGAGCCTTCTAATCTACGCAGCCGCATGCATCGGGGCAACTGTCCCTTGTTCATCCGCATGAATCGTCGGTGACGGACGAGGGGGTCCGTCCTCCCTCGACGGACGAGGGCGTCCGTCCTCCCACGACGGACGAGGGCGTCCGTCCTCCCACGACGGACGAGGGCGTCCGTCCTCCCACGACGGACGAGGGCGAGGCGGAGGAGGCTTCCGATGAAGTGGTGCTGGATCTCGATGAAGACGAACGCATGATCATCGAGGGACTCATCTTCGCGAGCGACGAACCCATCCCCTTCAAGCAGATCCGGGACATCCTCTATCCTTCAGGGGAGGAGGAGTCCG
>JAEYUG010000086.1 GCA_023432805.1 Bacteroidota bacterium
GCCTCGGGTATGTCCGGAAACAGCACCACATACCCACCTTCCCGCTGCTTCTGCACACGTACCGGATACTCGAACATCGTCACTCTCCTTTCATGCCAAGCTGTTTCTTGATTGCCGCGACAAGACCTGCCCCGCCGTCTGTCGCCGTATCGCAGACATTTATACGTCGGGGTTATTTGAACCCGCGGCGGCGTTCGATGATCTGGTAGGCTTCGTTGATGGCCTTGGCCTTCTCGGTGGCGCGACGCTGGCTGTCGACGTCGAGCGTTGCGACACGATCGGGATGGTACTGCGACATGAGCTTCCGGTAGCTGCGCCTGATCTCGTCGACGCTCGCAGTCACGGGAAGCCCGAGCACGGCGTAATAATATGCGTCGTCGCGCTCGCCGGGTTTGCGCTGCGCCTCGTCGTGCCTGCGGCGACCCTCGCCGGTCTGCCCGCCGCCGGACTGACGCGCACCCGCCGCACCCTGCCGACTGCGCGCACCGCTTCCCCCGGTGGACGACGAGGTGCCTGACGACGACGTCGCGCGACGGGCATCTCCGGACTCCGACGTCTTTTTCCTTCCCGCCAGCTCGGCGTCGAAATCGTCGAGTTCCTCCCTGTCCTTCGCAGTCATGCGCTCGAAGAGATCCTCGATCTCACCCTTGACCATGCGGTTGATGCGGCGGAAGATCTGGCTGTACGACATGGGAACTCCAAATCAGGTGACGAGACGGGCAAGGGCGGTGACGGCGGCGGTCTCCGCACGGAGACGGCGGGCACCGAGGCTGACGATGCGCGCCCCCGCGGCGGAGAGCAGCGCGATCTCGGCGTCGCTGAAGCCGCCTTCGGGACCGATGGCCACGACGACGCTGCAGGGGTCGGCGAGGGTCGCGCGCAGCGCGGCAATGGTCTCGTGCGGGGCGGCGGATTCGTGACAGACGAGCAGCTGCGCATCGCCTGCGCGCAGCGGAAGTTCGGCAAGCGCGATCGGCTCGTCGATGCGGGGCACGCAGCTGCGTCCGCACTGCTTGGTCGCGGCGAGCGCGAGCTGGCGCCAGCGCGCGGTCTTCGCCGCACGCGCGACGGTGCGCTCGGTCACGAGCGGCTGCACGCCCGCGGTACCGAGCTCGGTGCATTTCTCGATGAGCCAGTCCATGCGACCGGGATTGCGCAGCATGGCCGCTGCGACGGTGATGCGGTCGGGCGATTCGTTCCACCCTCGATGCGTCTCGATGATCTCGCACGCGGCCGTATCGCGCGTGGCTGAGACGATGCGCACGAGGTACATGCATCCCGCGGCGTCGGTCACCTGCACGCGGTCGCCCTCGGCGTGCCGCGCCACGCGCAGCATGTGATGCGCCTCGTCGCCGCGTACGGTCAGCGTGCCCGCCGACACGTCGGCGGGATCGACCAGATAGACGTCCATCACTCCCCCGCCCGCATGTACACGCACGCCGCCATCAGAACGACGCCGCGATGTCGAGAATCCACTCGCCCGCACGCTGGTGATCCCACGCGCGTTCGAGCCGCACGACGGATCCGTAGGGCAGCAGCAGGTGCAGTCCCACGCCATAGCCCCGCGCCGCATTCGCAGCACGCACGCGCTCGCCGCGCTCCCACGTCAGGCCTGCATCCGCGAACACGGCCGCGTAGAGCCCGAAGCGCAGCGTCGAGAATCCGTTCACCGGCAGCGGCGGCAGGCGCAGCATCCACTCCGGCACGATCGGGATGCGCGTCTCGAGCCAGAGTCCGGCGATGTTGTCGCCCTCGCGGTGCTCGGAGAAGCGCCCGCGGATCCGCTCGGCGTATCCGTAGAACACGCGCTCGTAGTAGGGCACGACGGGACCCGCGGCCACGCTCGTGAGCACGCGCGCCCCCACGCTCACCCCGCCCCACGCACGCTGCCAGGCCCGCATGTCGAGCGTCGCCCGCGTGTAGTCGACCTCGCCGAATCCCACTCCCTTCTTCACGACGCCCGCCGCGCCGTAGAATCCCTGCGTCGTGTACTCCCGCAGATTGCGCGTGTCGTGCACGGCCCCCGCGCCGATCGAGAGCACGCGGTCGATGCCCGTGGACGAGGCCGTGCGTCCCGGTTTCCACGAACTCACATCCACATACGTGAACCCCGCCGACAGCCACGCACTGCGGTAGGCGTCGAAGCGCTTGCCGAGACTCTGCGCGATGCTGTAGCGGTTCTCGGTGAAATTCTCCCCGTCGCCGCGCGCCACGAGACTCTTATTCTGCACCCGCGTCCACGCCAGCTGCGTGTCGGTGAACAACTGCGCCGTGCCGAAGATCCAGGGATTCGCGTAGCTGAGCTGGGCCGACGGATTGTAGCCGGCAACGGCCGCCGCCCAGAGCTTCTCGTTGCGTCCGCGCACGTTCTGATGCACGAGGCCGAGTCCGTAGTACCAATGGTTCAGATCACGGTCAACCACGCCGAGCATCGGCACGGGATAGTAGAACCAGCGCTCCTCGACCTCGATGATGAGCACGGTGCTGTCCATCGGGGGATAGCTGATGTCGACGGCGTTGAAGAGTCCCAGCGAATAGATGCGCGTCCGGCAGAATTCCAGCTCGTCGGCGCTGATCGTGTCGCCGGGCTCAAGTGTCATTTCCCTGAGGATGACTTCGGGACGTGTGACCGCATTGCCGAACACCGCGTACCCTGCGACCACGGGCGCCGGCCGCACGGGGGAAGCCTCCTGCGCGCGGAGGCTTCCGATCGAGACCAGCACGACCAGCGCGCCTGCGGTGGCACGCAGCACGGCGCGTGCATGCCGCATCCGCACGCGCTGTCTGCCTCCGCCGTGGCCCGTCATCGCCATCCCCCGACTAGAAGCGCCAGCGCAGCTGCGAGGTGGGCATGAGCTCGGCGCGTCCGTCGGGCAGGGTCAGCACGCGCACGCTCGAATGCAGCTCGATGTCGCGGTTGGCGCGCGCGGCCGCCCAGGCGGCGTCGACGGCGCTGAGCACGTGATTGAGCACGATGAGGTTCACGAAGAGGCTGGCGGTGTTGTAGGCGTCGTTGGCGTGGCCGCGCTGGGTGGAGTAGTCGCGGAAGCGCGCGCTGATGTCGTAGTAGTCACCGTCGAGTTTGTCGTCCCAGCCGTAGGAGAACTGGTTGTACTTGCCGATCATTTCGAAGTACTGCTGGTCGCCGTGCGGCGGCAGCCGGTGCGAGAACTTCGGAATCGCCAGCTCGACGCGGTTCATGGTCTCCCAGTCCACCCGCTGCCAGGGCGGGAGCGTGGCGTCGGGATTGATGGCGATCTGCAGCAGCCGGTCGTCGCCGCCCTCGAAGTTCTTCGCGTTGGCGTTGAGCCACTCGGCGTACTTGACCACGCTCCAATGCGCATCGGCGTAGTTCTGGAACTGCGTCGTGCGTTCGTCGCCGAGGCTGTTGTAATGCGTATTGGCGATCCATCCCCCCGCCTCCAGACCGAGAAAGAGGCCACCAAGCAGGTACGATCCCGCATAGACCTCACCCGCACCGGGTACGACGGCCGAGAGCAGTCCTGCCAGCAGCGGAGACTTCCGCGCGGTCGAGCGGGCCGGCAGGGGCGCGGGGGCGTTTGCGGCCGTGTCTGCGAAGATGCCGCGCGCGGCGATGGCATCCGCGAAGCGGACATCCTCATCCGATATCTGCACCGGTACCTGCGCCATGTCGAGGCGGAAGGACACGGGCTGGCTGACCGCGGGCACGGCAAGGCACAGGCAGGCGGCGACGAGAAGCAGGCGGGGAAGCATCGGCATGTCAGAATCCGGGTTCGTCGAGTTCATAGGGCGTGGCGACGCTCGGGAAGCGGGTCTCGAGGTTTTCGAAGCGGGCGTACTCGCCGATCCATGCCAGCGGCACTTC
The DNA here is from genome assembly GCA_023432805.1 of Bacteroidota bacterium. Classification (GTDB taxonomy): domain Bacteria; phylum Bacteroidota; class Ignavibacteria; order SZUA-365; family SZUA-365; genus JAEYUG01. The sequence continues at coordinate 3,848 of JAEYUG010000086.1, forward strand.
GCCGATTTCACCGTTGCGCTGCTTGCCGATGATGATGTAGGCCTTGTTGAGCTCCTCGGGGGGCACGTTGTCGCCGTCCTTGTTGCGGTGCACGAAGATCACGACGTCGGCGTCCTGCTCGATGGAACCCGACTCGCGTAGGTCGGCCAGCATCGGCTTGCCGCCGGTGCGGCTTTCGACGGCTCGGTTGAGCTGCGAGAGCGCGATGATGGGTACGTTCAGGTCCTTCGCGAGTCCTTTGAGGGACCGCGAGATCGTGGCGATTTCGCGTTCGCGGCTCTCGCGCACCGAGGGCGCGGTCATGAGCTGCAGGTAGTCGACGATCAGCAGGCGCACACCGAGCTCGTGCACCATGCGGCGCGCCTTGGCGCGTACTTCCAGAATCGAGATGCCGGGCGTGTCGTCGATGTACATCTTCGCGCGCTCGAGCTTGCCGACGAAGGTGGCGAGCTTGCCGTAGTCGCTCTCGCGGATGCGTCCCGTGCGCACGAGCTGCATGTTCACGCGCGCCTCGGCGCACAGTAGACGCAGCGCGAGCTGCTCCTTCGACATTTCGAGGCTGAACACGCCGACCGCCATGTCGTAGTCGATCGCCGCGTTCCGGCCCATCGACAGCGCGAGGGCGGTCTTGCCCATCGAGGGACGTGCGGCCAGGATGATCAGATCCGACGGCTGCCAGCCGCCGGTCTTGATGTCGAGCAGCTCGTAGCCCGAGGGCACGCCGGTCACACCCGTGTGCGTCTGCGAGATGCGCCAGATGTCGTCGAGCAACGGCTTGACGATCGCGTTCAGCTCGACGTAACTGCGCTTGATGTGCTTCTCGGAAAGCTGGAACAGCTTGTTCTCCGCCTGGTCGATCACCTCGAAGGCATCGGTGGTGTCGAGATAGCAGTTGCGGATGATCTCGGTATTCTCCTCGATCAGCTGCCGCTTGAGCGCCTTCTCGAGCAGGATGCGGCAGTGGTATTCGATATGCGCCGGTGCGACCAGGTCGCTGGTGAGCTGCGTGAGGTAGTACACCGATCCCGCACTTTCGAGCGTGCCGCGGCGACGCATCTCCTCGGCGACCGTCACGATGTCGATCGCATCCTTGCGCGCGAACAACGCGCTGATCGCTTCGAGAATGAGCCGGTGCTTCTCCTGATAGAAGGCATCCGGCGTCAGGAGCGACAGCGCATTCGACACGGTGGTGTCGGGCTGCAACAGCATGGCGCCCAGCACCGCACGCTCGACGTCGATGGCCTGCGGGGTGCGGGGACCCTCCTCCCCCGGCATTTCGCCGGTGTAGACGCGCTCGTCGAGATCGAACTTCGCCATGGCCTACAATGCCTCCCCATTCGCGATCCGGTCGTAGAGCGCGCGGAACCGCTGCACATCCTCCCAGGTCGGCTGCTTCCAGTTCGGGTTGCGCAGCAGCGCGGCGGGATGGTAGGTCACCATCAGGGGAATCCCCTCGTACCGGTGCACATCCGCGCGCAGCTTGGTCAGCGACGCATTCGTGCGCAGCAGCGTCTGCGCGGCAATGCGTCCCAGTGCCAGCATGATCTTGGGACGCACGATGCGCAGCTGCGCGTGCAGGTACGGCTCGCACTGAGCGACTTCCGCAGGCAGAGGATCCCGGTTCTCCGGTGGACGACACTTGATGATGTTGCAGATGTACACGTCGTCGCGCCGTAGATCGATCGCCTCGAGGATCTTGTTCAGCAGCTGTCCCGCCCGTCCCACGAACGGTTCGCCCGCCCGGTCTTCGTCACCGCCCGGTGCCTCGCCCACGAGCACGATGTCGGCGGCCGCATTGCCGGTGCCAAACACGAAGCGCGTGCGCGTCGCACCGAGTCCACAGGCCTGACATTCGCAGATCGCGGCATTGAGCGCCTCGAGCGTCGTCGCGCCCTGCCACCGCTCGGGCGGGATCGGCACATGGGTGGATGCTGCGGCCTGTCGTCTCATGTCTTCGTGGCTTGCGATCAATGCATGGTGTGGGGAAGGCGCTGGGGTGAACGGCGGCGGCGGGGATGCTGCGGCCGCGTCCTCCATCGCCAGAGGTGCAGGCACGCCACCCTCGCGGGGAAGCTGCCCGTCGCGCGGCAGGCGTTCCTCCTTCGGAAGCTGCCCGTCGCGCGGCAGATGCACCTGACGTGCAGGCGCATCCAGCACGAGCGCGTCACCGTACAGGGCGCGCTGCTGCTCGAGATATCTGCGGAGATCCTGCATAAGACTGGGACAGATGATGGGGAGAACGCGAACCCTGAATCTACGACTTTTGGCCGAGTGATGCGCCGGGGGATGCCGATCCCCCCGCTCCTGCCTGTGGCAGTATCGCCACGAGCCGGTCGAGGATGCGGTCGGCCGCCTCCAGCTTGTCGAGCAGCGGCAATTCCTGCACGCTGTGGCCGGGACCCACGAGCGTAAGGCGGTTGGTGCTGCTTCCGAACCCGCTGCCCGGTTCGCCCGCATTGTTGAGCACGATCAGATCCGCTTGCTTGGTGGCGAGCTTGCGCATCGCGTTCTCGATGCCGTTTTCGGTTTCGAGTGCGAAGCCGATCACGCGGCGGGGACCCTTCACTGCACCGAGCGAGGCGAGGATGTCGGTCGTGCGTTCGAGCTCGAGCACGGGTGCATCGCTCGAGGTGTCGTCTTTCTTGATCTTCTGCGTGGCCACATGGGCGGGACGAAAATCCGCCACCGCGGCCGCCATGATCACGGCATCGGCCTCGGTGAAGGCGGCCTGGACGGCATCGCGCATGTCGTCGGCACTGGTCACATCCACACGGTGGACACCCGGAGGGGTGGCTTCCGCACTGGGACCCGCGACGAGCACGACGTCGGCACCGCGTCGGCGTGCGGCGCGCGCGAGCGCCATCCCCATCTTCCCGCTGCTGAAATTCCCCAAATACCGCACAGGATCGAGGCGCTCGAACGTGGGTCCCGCACTGACGACGATGCGGCGTCCGGCGAGATCCTTCGGCGCGAGGGCCGTGGCCACGGCCTCGAGCAGCACGGGCGTGTCGGGCAGGCGGCCGGGACCTGTCAGTCCCGACGCAAGCTCGCCCTCCTCGGGGGGAACGAGGGTGACGCCGCGCGCGCGGAGGATTTCCAGGTTGGCCTGTGTAGCCGCGTGCACGTACATGTCGGTATCCATCACCGGTGCGACGAGAAGCGGGGCACGCAGGGCAAGCACGAGCGAGGTGAGGGCGTTGTCGGCGAAGCCGTGCGCAAGCTTGGCGATGGTGTTGGCCGAGGCGGGTGCGATGATCATCGCGTCGGCCCACATGCCGAGGTGGATGTGCCAGGTGCCCTTGCCGGGATCGTCCGGGAACATGTCGGTCACGACATCGGCCCGTGAGAGCGTGGCGAGTGTGAGGGGTGTGACGAACTGTGCGGCGGCGGGAGTCATGACCACGCGCACTTCCGCACCGGACTTCACCAGCTCACGAACGAGCAACGCCGCCTTGTAGGCGGCGATGCTGGCGGTGACGCCGACGATGATCTTTCGCGCGGTGAGCATCGCTCACTCTTCCTTGTAACGATAGCTGAGGCGTTCGTCGAGCAGATCTGCGACGGCAGCCTGCGTCGGCTTCGGCAGTTTCTCGAACTCGATGCTGATGCGCATCTGCTCGGGATTCAGCTCGATCTCCTCCTCCGAATCCATGCGCGTGGCGAAGGTCTCGAGCTCCTGGTTCAACTTGATCTTCATTTCCTCGTTGATCTGCCGGGCGCGGCGAGAGAGCACGACGATGGCTTCGTAGATGTTCTCGGCGTGCTTGTCGAGTTGCTTGAGTTCGAGGGGATGGATGGGCATGGTGTGCTCCTTGAAGTGTCAGTCTGTGTTTGATTGCTCAGCAGTCGGGGTGGCATCGCCGGGCTGCGTCGCGCCGAGAGCCGTCGCGACGAGAGCCGACACTGCATCGATGGCGCGCGGGAGGTCGTCGTTGACGACGACATGGTCGAACAGGGGACGCTGTTCGCGCTCCCACGCCGCACGGGCGAGGCGGGTGGCGATGACCTCCGGCGAGTCGGTGCGGCGCCGTTCGAGGCGCTCACGCAGCACGTCCATGCCGGGGGGATCGATGAAGATGCTCACGGTCTCTCGCGGGAAATTCCGCTTGATCGAGAGCGCGCCCTTGACGTCCACGTCGAACAGCAGGTGGCGTCCGTCGCGCGTGGCGCGCAGCAGTTCGCTGTGCAGCGTGCCGTAGGCGTTGCCGAAGACCTCCTCCCATTCGACGAACTCGCCGCGCTCGGTGCGCGTGCGGAATTCGTCGAGCGTGAGAAAATAATAGTCGATGCCGTCGCGCTCGGCCGGCCGTCGCGCGCGCGTGGTGGCGCTCACCGAGAATGACAGCGCGGGAAAGCGTTCCATCACCGCCCGTGCGATCGTCGTCTTGCCCGCGCCGCTCGGCGCGCTGAGCACGATGAACATCCGCTGTTACTCCACGTTCTGGATCTGTTCGCGGACGCGTTCAAGTTCTTCCTTGATGCTCACGACCAGGTGCGCGGTCTGCGCATCGTAGCTCTTCGAGGCGATCGTGTTCGCCTCGCGATTCATCTCCTGCAGAAGGAACGACAACTTGCGTCCCTCGCTCTCGTTGCTTTCGAGCATCTCGAGAAAGAACCGTACATGCGTGCGGAAGCGCACGAGTTCCTCGGTAATGTCCATCTTGTCGACCAGCAGTACGATCTCGAGTTCGAGCCGGTCGGGATTGATCTTCTCGGAGTCGAGCACCTCGGCCACCCGCTCGCGCAGCTTGGCGCGCTCTTCGTCGGCGCGGCCCTGCATGTACGCCTCGACCTTGTCGATGGCATCCGACATCATCTGCACCCGACGGCGCAGATCGTCGGTCAGTGCCCGTCCCTCGTTCGTGCGCATCTCGACGAACATCGTTAGCGCCGCATCGAGCGCCTCGGTGGTCGCGCTCCATTCCACATCGCTGAGCGCCTTCTCGTTGTCGGTGATGAACACGTCGGAAAACTTCAGGAGGCTGTCGAGCGTGATGGGGCTCTCGATGCCCACCGTCTCCTTGAGGGATGTGAGCAGGGCGTAGGCACCGCGTGCCGCGTCGGGGTTCACCGTCACCGGCGCAGCGGAAGCCGCCTCCTTCTCGACCGAGATCGACAGCGAAATCTTGCCCCTGCCCGCACGCTTGCGCACGATATCCTTCAGTTCGTTTTCGCGCTGCTGCAGATACTTCGGCAGACGGGCCGAGCATTCAAAGAACCGGTTGTTCACCCCGCGCAATTCCACAGACACCGTGATTCCCTCGCGCGTGGCCGTTCCGGCCCCGTACCCCGTCATACTGATCAGCATGCACCGCTCCTCATGAATTCAGAATGCTCCAAGCAGATAAAAATACACAACCCCGCTTCCCCATCCAACAGGAGGACGGACGCCCTCGTCCGTCCCTGCTCGATGTTCCATAAACGCAAAGAAGTGAACCTTCCGGCCCACTTCTTCACACAACCATCCTCCCCATCGGGGAGTGTCGATCACTGCCCCGGCGTCGGTGCGGGCTGCTGCGCGGGCTGCTGCTGCGCAGGCTGCTGCATCGGCTGCGCGGGCTGCTGCTTGGCGCGCTCGGCAGGAGTGAGGGGACGTTCGGCGGCGGTGCGCTGAATCACACTCTCCTCGGTTCCTTCCGTCGGCAGGAAGAACAGATTGAGCACGAAGATCAGGAACACGAAGATGCCTGCCGCGATCCACGTCGTCTTCGCCAGCACATCCGATGCCCGTCGCACGCCCAGCATCGAGCCCACGCCCGCGCCGGCGCCACCGAAGGCACCCGACAGACCGCCGCCCTTGCTGTTCTGCATCAGCACGACCACTGTCATGAAGAAGCCGATCAGGATAATCAGGACCATCAACACAATGTACATGACAACTCCGAGTTTCTAGTTCAAGACTACAAACATAGCCTCTCGGCCAAACATTTGCAACCCCGACGTGTCCCCACGGTCCCGTACATCTTCAATCTGGACCTTCCTGCTCCTGTGTCATCGTCGCACCACCACCCTGCGGGTCAGGGTGCCGCGGTCGGTGCGGAGCACGTGCAGGTAGAGGCCGGAGGGGAGGCCCGCAGCGGACCAGCGGATCGTGTGACGGCCGGCGGCGAGGGGACCCTCGTGCAGCTGTGCCACACGACGACCGTAGAGGTCGTACAGCTCGAGCAGC
>JAEYUG010000099.1 GCA_023432805.1 Bacteroidota bacterium
TGGCGGCGCCTCGGCTGGTCGCCCCCCCGGGCTGTCTACGCGCATGCATTCCTCGGTCCCTTCACGTTTCCCGCACTACGTCGGACCTTCCCCATGCTTCTGAGAACGCTTCCCGTCTGTGTGCTCGTCGTGCTGTGGAGTGCGACGTTCCCTGCCGGCGCCTCTGCATCGCCTGCTTCCCCCGACTCGAGTCATGCCTTCCAGCCCTCGAATGCGCGACCGCTTGCCGGTACGGTGATTCGTACGGTAGACCGTCCCGTCAGCGACATGCACGGCGGCATGCGCGACGACATCCACTACTACGCACCCATCGACGGGGGCCTGGTATACTTCCGCACCGGTGGCGTGAGTATCGTGCAGCAGCGCACGCGCAGCACGCCCTGCCATGACGAGCACGCATCGAATGCGCCCCACTCTTGCGCCATGAAGCTCGACACGAGCCGAGTGGATGTCTGGCGCAGCGATCTGGCCGCACCCGGCGCAGACGCCGCGAGCCGTCCCGAACTCGACGCTGCGGGACGCATCGTCTACCGCGGGCACGTCGCCGGCGCCGATCTCGTCTGCGCGATCGACGCAGGCCGCCTCGTGTGGACCGTGGTCGGTGCAGACGGTCGCATGCTCGACCTGCCTCCCTCCGTCACGGGCGGTGTCCTCGTCGGGTCGACATTGCAGACGCCCATGGGGGATGTCTCCATCATCGCGGGGGATACCGCTGCCGCAGTGCGTGCGTCCCGGTTCGCCACGGCACTCGTCACCACCGGGTCACCCAGCGGAAGCCTCGCATCGCCGCAAGCCGCGGGGGGAGCGCATGCGGTGCTCGGTGCCGGTACGCCTTTCGTGCGGTGGAGCACCTATCTTGGCGGAGAGGGCGACGAGTTCGTCAATGCAACTGCAATCCTGCAGGATGGTGCAATCATCGCGACAGGGTGGACGCAGAGTCTGCTCTTTCCGGTGTCGCCGGGAGCGGCGCAGACGACGCGCGCCGACACAACGGATGCCTTCGTCGCACGTTTCGCAGCCGATGGAACCAGGGAGTGGATCACGTATTTCGGCGGACGCGGCGTCGATGTTGCGCGGGAACTCGCCGTTGATGCGGCAGGGCGCATCGCCATCGTCGGCAGTACGACGAGCGACGATCTCCCACGCACCGGTGCGTCGATGCTGCTCGGAGGTACCGATGCCTTCGTCGCGCGGTTCAATCCCGATGGTTCCCTGATCGGGTCGTGGTATTTCGGTGGTTCGCTCGATGACGAGGGACAGGCGATCACATTCACGCGCAGCGGAGATCTCGTGGTTGTCGGACACACGGTCAGCACCGACATGCCCATCACCTTCAATCTGCTGCAGAACGTCAAGAACCTCGGGATCGACCTGTTCCTCGCATCGTTCACGTGGAATGGCACGCGCATCTGGAGCTCGTATTACGGCGGCACGCGCGAAGACTGGCCGCATGCCGTGCAGGAGGATCCCGAAGGAAATCTCGTCATCGCCGGTCATACCGAAAGCGGCGGCTTTCCCGTCACATCCGGTGCCTTTCAAGGGAACTTCGAAGGCGTGCGTGACGGCTTCCTGTTGAAGCTCACGCCTGCCGGACGCCGGATATTCGCGACCTTCATCGGCGGATGGGACTGGGACGACGCCTACGATGTCAAGACCGATACCAGCGGCGTCATCATCGTCGCCGGTGGCACCGGCAGCCGGAATTTTCCAGTCACCCCCGGCGCCTGGCAAACGTCGCTGGTCGGCACGAACACCGACGCGTTTGTGATGACCTTCGACACATCCGGCGCGAGGCGCTGGAGCACGTATTTCGGCGGAGACAGGCGCGATCTGGCCAACAACATTGCCGTGATGCAGAGTGGCAGCTTCTTCATCACCGGTGTGACCGACAGTCCCAACCTGCCCGTCACATCTGGCGCGCTGCAGAGCACGCTTGCAGGCGGGGTACGGAACGATGCCTTCCTCGCCAAGTTTTCACGGGGTGGTCATCCTGATTACTGCAGCTACTATGGTGGCACGCAGAGTGAAAACACCGAGGAGTTCCGAGGGCTGGCGACGGTGGCTTCCGACAGATTCGGCACTGTGGTTTTCGGAGGATGGACCGGCAGCAGCGACTTCCCCACATCGCCGGGCGCGCTGCAGGCGACTGCACAGGGCGCCGTGGATGGATTCCTCACCGTGCTTGGCTGCACGGTCGCACCTCAGATCATCGCCGTGGCGGAAGGCCCGACCTCGTTCTGCACCGGCGACAGCGTTCGCATCACCGCGCCGCTCGGGTATGCGTACTACGAGTGGTCAGACGGGCGACGCGATCCTTCGATCGTCGTGCGTTCGCCTGGATTGTACTCGGTGTTTGTGATCGACACGAACGATTGCGGTGGGACATCGAACATCGTCGCCGTCGATGTGTTCCCACTTCCAGCGCCGCGCATTGCCGCGCTCGGCGATACGGTGTTGTGTGCGGGAGACAGTGTCACGCTGGATGCCGGGGCGGGCTATGCGCGCCAACTGTGGAGCACAGGCGACACGACGCGCACGATTCGCGTCGGTGTATCGATGGATGCGACGGTCGAGGTGATCGATGCGAACGGATGCCGGGGCGTCTCGCCACCATTGCGGGTGGTGGTGCATCCGCGGCCTGCGACCACGATCACGGCATCGGGTCCCTTGACCTTCTGCGACGGGGGCAGCGTCGTGCTCGATGCGGGAGCGGGATTCGCATCGCAGCGCTGGAGCACGGGCGAGACGACACGCACGATCACCGTCCGCACCCCGGGCTCGTACGGCGTCGTTGTCACGAACGGGTTCGGTTGCAGTTTCAATGCGGCTCCGGTTGCGGTGACCGTGCATGCGCTGCCGCCTGCGCAGATCACGGCAAGCGGACCGATGACCTTCTGCGAAGGCGACAGTGTGGTGCTTTCCGCGCCGGCGGGACCGTACACCTACCGATGGACGACTGGGCAGACCACACGCGCGATCACCCTGCGCGGTTCGGTTGCTGGGTTGGCCGTGACGGTCAGCGACGCGAACGCCTGTGATTCGACCAGCGCTCCAGTGTCTGTGATCATGAATCCGGTTCCACGTCCTGCGATCACGGCGTCGCGACCGACGAGTTTTTGTGAAGGAGACAGTGTCGTGCTCGATGCGGGGGGCGGGTATGCACGGTATCTCTGGAGCACGGGCGAGATGACGCGAACCATCGTCGTGCGGCAGAATGCGACGGTGTACGTCACCGTCGAGTTTGCGACCGGCTGCAGTGGCAGGTCGTCGGACATGACGATCGTCGTGCATCCGGATCCGAAGCCCGTGGTCATTCCCGCAGGACCCGTCGCATTGTGCGATGGCGACAGCGTGATGCTGCGCGCTCCTGCCGGCTTTATCCGTTACGCGTGGAGCACCGGCGCGGTCACGCAGGATATTACCGTTCGCGTGGGCGGCCTGTACAATGTGACCGTCGAGGATGCATCGGGGTGCACATGGACGTCGTCCGATGTCCCCGTTATCGTTCATCCACTGCCGGCGGTGCCGCTCATCAGTCAGATCCGCGACACGCTCGTCTCGACACCCGAGGCCAGCTACCAATGGTACCTCGATGGCATGCCGCTCGCGGGCGCAACCGCCCGGTATCTGCTCTTCCCGCGTTCGGGCACCTACACGGTCGTGGTCACGAACACCGAAGGGTGCTCGCGCAGTTCGGCGCCTCTGCCGGTGACCATCGCCCTTGCCCTCGTCCGCATTCCCGATCTCGTTGCCGCACCTGGGCAGCGCGTGACCGTACCGCTGGAGCTTGTCTCGAGCGAGGGGCTCGCCGTCAGCGGTGCGCGCAGTTTCACAGCGACGGTGCGGGTGGCCAAGAGCATCTTCATGCCCGAGGCGCCATTGACCGTTTGGACTGATCTCGGCACGGCGCGCAGCATCGTGCTGACGGGCGTCTGGCCAGATACCGTCGGAACACTCGCAACCTTTGACGGTGTGGCAATGCTCGGCGACGTCGAACGCATTCCTCTGGAAATCGTATCCTTTGCCTGGCTCGAGGGCGCCGTCCGTGTCACGACCCACGACGGAAGTCTGCAACTGCTCACCTGTCGCGAGGGTGGTGTGCGGCTCTTCGACGACACAGGGGTGCAGGGCATCCGTGGTGCCGCGCCGAATCCCTTCAACGCGATGACCGTGCTGACCTGGTCGGTCATCGAGCGTGCACCCGCCCGTGTTGCCGTACTCGATGCTCTTGGCCGCGAAGTGGCAGTGCTGCACGACCGGCATACGGAACCCGGCACCTACACGTCCGTGTTCGATGCAACCGCATTGCCGAGCGGTGTGTACCATGTCGTACTCGTCGCCGGTGCGGGCGTCTCCACCACGCGGATCCTGCTCATGAAATGACACGCGCGCGACGAATCAGTCTGCTTGTTGCCTGCGGTGCCTTACTCGTCGCCGGTGCCGTACGCGCAACTGCTCAACCTCACGAGGCATGGCAGCGGGAGGCGGGTCCCGTTGCTTCCGCTGGTGGATTCGTCGAGAACCGGGGGCAGGTGATCGACACGCGTGGTGCTGCGCGTCCCGACATCCTCTACACACTGCGTGCACCTGCCGCGGAATTCCATCTGCGGCGCGACGGATTCACCCATGTTCTGCGCGATTCAACACATGCGCATCGCGTCGACGTGCGCTTTGCAGCAGGGACGAGCATGCAGACGGTGACCGCAGCGGATGCCATCGGGCATGCATCGGCGTACTACCGTGAAGGACGCATGGCCACGGGTGTGCACGCGTGGCGGACGGTGACCTATCACGACGTGCAGCCTGGCATCGACCTTGTCGTGCGCGCTGCGCGGGATGGTGCGAAAGTCGACATCGTCGTGCATCCTGGTGCGCGGATATCCGATTTCGCCCTCGTGTATGCCGGCGCCGACCGCATCCGCATTGCGGAAGCCGGTGATCTCGTGATCGAGACCGCACGTGGAACCATCACCGAACATCGACCTCTCTCATATACGGCACCATCGCTCCCGGCTGATGGTACGCTTCCGCCTGGTGCCCGGATCGTGCCATCCGCCTGGCAGTTGACCGGTGATACGGTGCGGATTGCCATCGAGGATCCCCGTGCTGCCGCAACGTCGGATCTGCTGGTGATCGATCCCGGCATCGTCTGGTCAACGTATGCGGGAGGAAGTGATGAGGACTGGAGCTACGGGGTCGGAACGAATGCGGCAGGGGATGTCTACATCGCCGGTGCGACGCGCAGCGGAAACTTTCCGGTTCATCTCGGACTGCAACCGACATCGGGTGGGGATTGGGACGCCTTCATCACTAAATACTCGGCAGCCGGTGTGCGCCTCTGGTCGACATTCCTCGGGGGACAGGGCGAGGAGTACGCGCATGGCATCGCCGTCGATGCAGCGGGTGCGGCAGTGATCTGCGGGTGGACTTCCAGTGCGAATTTCCCCGTGCTCAATGCAACGCAGCCGGCATCCGGCGGTGATCGAGATGCGTTTGTCGCGAAGATCGGCGCGAATGGTGCCCTGGTGTGGAGCACGTACTACGGCGGCAGCGGTGAAGACCGCGCGCTTGGCATCGACGTCGATGCGGCAGGGGATATCGCGATCGCCGGCTGGACCTTCTCGGCGAACTTTCCGTCCCTGCTCGCACATCAGCCGGCGCTTGCCGGATATTCGGATCTGTTTGTCTCAAAATTTACTGCCGCGGGCGCGCCGCTCTGGAGCACCTATCTCGGCGGCGGTGCCGACGACGAGGCGTGGGACGTCGCGTCGGGTCCCGCAGGCGTCGTCGCCGTGGTCGGTCGCACGCGCAGCTCGAACTTCCCGCTGCTGAATCCCTCGCAGTCCATCTATGGCGGCGACAACGAGGTGGTGATCACCCGCTTCCTCGGCAGTGGGGTCCTGCAATGGTCGACCTTTCTCGGTGGTACAGCGGCGGACATCGGCCGTGGCATCTCGATGGATCCCACGGGGACCGTGTTCGTCACGGGCATGACCACGAGCGGCGACTTTCCGGCCGGCAATGGGTGGCAGCGAACGAAGGGCCTCTTCGGAGACGCCTTCGTCGCGAAGTATCTCCCCAACGGTGGCAATGCATGGACCACCTTCCTCGGTGGCTTCGGTGCCGATGCCGGCAACGACGTGCACGCACTCGCCGGCGGTGACGTGCTCGTGACCGGCAGTACGGGAAGCTACGACCTGCCCCTGCGCAATGCGCATCAACGCGAACTGTTCGGTGACGAGGGCTTTGTCGCACGCTTCAATGCCGGTGGGACGCTCACGTGGTGCACCTTTCTCGGGGCCAACGCCAACGAGGGCGGGTCAGGCATCACATGGTCGAACGACAACAACGCGATCGTGACCGGGACCACCAACAGCACAGACTTCCCCGTGCTCGGTGCGCAGCAACCGCTCTACGGTGGAGGCTCGTGGGACGCCTTCGTCACCAAGCTCGGAGAGTGTACCATCGATGCCACGGCACAGGCGCTCGGACCCACGCACCTCTGTGAGCGCATGACCGTGACGCTTGAAGCATCGGCGGGAGCGGGCTACCTGTATCAATGGCTCTACAAGGGCATGGCAATCCCTGGGGCCGAGTCGCGCACCTTCGTTGCACCAGACAGCGGCGCATATTCTGTGCAGGTGCGCAACAGCATGGGTTGCGTCTCAACCTCGAACGTGATCCTCGTCTCGAAGTCCACACCGCAGGCGGATGCCGGTCGCACTATCATCGTCTGTCCCGGCGCACGTGCACAACTTCGCGGCCAGGCCTTCGGCGGACGCGCACCCTACGCAGTGCGCTGGTCGCCCGGTTCACTGACGAGCGACAGCACCATCTTCGATCCATTCGTCACCGTTGCGACCAGTCGCGAATTCATACTCACGATTACCGATTCGACCGGCTGCACGGTTTCGGATACCATGCGCGTCCTCGTCGACTCCGTGCGCATCAAGGCGCTTCCCGCCGATACGATCTGTCCCGGCACCGGTGCGTCGCTCTCAGTCGACGTACTCAACGGCGTTCCTCCCTACAGCTACGACTGGACTCCCGCGCTCTCGGTCAGCGCACCGTCCGCCCGCACGACCATCGCCAGCCCCACGCGCACGACCACCTTCCACATCCGCGTCACTGACGCGATCGGGTGCACGGCGGTGGATTCCGTACGCGTCGTGGTGCGGAGTTTCGAGGTGGAAACGACCCCCGATACCCTCATCTGCCATGGCGATGCAATGCGTGTGCACACCGTCGTCACCGGGGGGAAGCCTCCGTTCACCTATCGCTGGTTTCCGCAGTATGAAATCAGCGGGGACGACACGCCGGCACCCACCGTGCGACCCCTCCAGTCCACCCAGTACACCGTGCAGGTCACCGACGCACTCGGATGTCTCGTCGAATCATCGGTGCGCGTGGCCGTCCGGCCGCAACTGAGCGCAGGCGTCATGCCCCGCGGTCCCGTCCTGCTCTGTGCGGGCGACAGCGTCACCCTCACGGCGCTGCCCGTCTTCCGCAGCTATCTGTGGAGCACCGGCGACACCACCGCGTCCATCATCGCACATCGCGACGATCGCTACATCTGCACTGTGCGCAATGAAGATGGTTGCACGGGTCGCGACACCATCTTCGTGCATGTGGCACCCGCGCCCGCGCCCGTTGTGTTGGTCGGCGGCAGCACGCGACTCTGCGATGGAGACAGCGTCACGCTCGAGGTGCAGGAGGGATTCCTCGCGCATCGGTGGAGTACGGGCGACACCACGCGGCGCATTGTCGTTCGTGCGAGCGGAAGCTACTGGGTCGATGTGACGTCGACAGACGGTTGCACGGAGCGGTCCGCCACAACGCGCATCACGGTCGTGCCTGCGCCTTCGGCCGCTGTGTCTGGTCCCACGCTTGTCTGCGCCGACGCGGTTGCGGAATATCAGGCTCCCCAGCAGTCGAATGTTTCCTATACCTGGACGGTGGTGGGGGGTACTGCCGTACTGGGACTCGGGACACCGACGGTGCGTGTACAGTGGGGGAGGGGTCCTGTTGGATCGGTTTCTCTTCGCATGGCGGTCGACTCGACAGGCTGTGTGGCAACCGCTCGCATCGAGGTGGCGATGGACAGCCTCGCGCGTCCGGAGATTTCCCCCCGCGGCCCCGTCATGATCTGTCAGGGTTCGGAACGTGTGATCGATGCCGGCGACGGATTCGCATCCTACCTATGGAACACGGGCGAATCGACCCGCAGCATTTCCGTGTCTCGCGCGGGGCGTTACCTCGTGCGTGTGGAAACCGCGGCGGGCTGTGCCGGCTACGACAGCGTGGATGTCGTCGTGATTCCCACGCCGGCACCGCAGATCGTCGCATCGCGGCGCGCGCTGTGCGGGATCGACAGTGTTGTGCTGGGACTTGACGCAGCGTTCGAACAGTACCTGTGGTCCACCGGCGATACCACGGCGACAGTCGTCGTGCGCGCGGCCGGCAGTTATCACGCATGGGTGCGGAGTCCCGATGGTTGCGAGGGCGTTTCGGATACGCTTGTCGTGCGCGATGCCGCACCGCCAATACTGCGTCTCGAGGGTGATCTGGTGGCCTGTGCCGAACGCACGCTCGTGTACGTCGCCGTCGCGTCATCGGGAATGGTTCATGAATGGGAAGTCTTCGGTGGGACCCTTCTCGACTCGGATCCGCAGGACACGGTGCGCATCCGCTGGATCGTACCGGGAAGCGGTCTGGTGCGCGTGCGCATCACCGATCCCGCAACAGGATGCACGGCCGTTGCGTCGCTGCAGGTGCAGGTCGCCGCACCCGGACATGTGTCGATCGCTATGAGTGCGCCGTCACCGCTCTGTGCAGGCGACAGCGTGACGCTGACTGCAGACGATGGATTCACTGCGTACGCATGGAGTACGGGCGATACGTCGCGCAGCATCGTCGTCCGGAGCACCCAGCGGATTGCGCTCACCGCGTGGGATGCGTTCGGATGTCCGGCGCATGCCGACACGATCGATCTGCTCTTTGGTCCGCAGCCGCGTGTTGCTCTCGACGGATCCACGACCGCATGTCTCGCAGGCGTCGTGCGCTACAGCATTGAAACCGGGATCGGCCTGCGCCGGATCGTGCGTGTGGTGGGGGGCGCACTGCTGGTTGAAACTGCCGATTCGCTGACCGTGCGCTGGGATGCGATCGGGGACGGATTCATCGAAGTGTCGGTGACGGACAGCGCATCCGGGTGCAGCGGGACTTCCCTGCTGCGGGTGCGCGTGGATACGGCGCTCTCGCCGGTCATTACGATCATCGGCAGCGCGCTGCTCTGCGAGGGTGACTCGGTGCGGCTCGATGCGGGTGCGGGCTTTCTTGCGCACACATGGAGCACCGGTGCAACGACACGAATGATCACTGTGTCACGAGCCGGATCATACGGTGTGACAGTGCGGGATGCGACAGGATGCAGCGGAACCTCACAGCCGGTCGACATCGTCGTGCATGCACGTCCCCAGCCTGCGATTGTGGGGGCTTCCATATTTTGCAGCGGTGACACGGTTCTGTTGCGTGCCGCAGCCGTTCATGCTTCGTACCGGTGGTCCACCGGCGACACGACCTCCTCGATCCAGGTGTCGCGTGCAGGCACCTATGCGCTGTCGGTGACCGATATGTTCGGCTGCATCGGTGCCGCGCCTCCACACGTGCTCACCGAGATCCCGCCGCCGCCCCTGCCTGTCGTCTCGCTGAACCAGGGCGTGCTGCAGTCGGATTCCACGGGCCTACTGCAGTGGTTCCTCGACGGCGCACCGCTTGGTGGTGCCACGGCATCGCGGCTCGTGCCGGTACAATCGGGATCGTATTCCGTGCGGGTAATGAATGCATCGGGCTGTACGCGCATGTCGGATGCGCTTGTCGTGACGCTGGACCGCCGCCCATTCGTTGCGCTCGCTGTGCCGCCGCTCGCTGCGGCGCCTGGTGAACGCGTGGTTCTTCCCGTACGACGCACGGCAGGTGATGCGGTCGACGCACTCCAGGCAGGCACGTTTCATGTGCGTGTGCGCGTCCCAGCCGATCTGCTTGCGCCCGTCGAGGGAACTCCCACCGGGATCATCCAGGGCATGCACCGGGTGCTGACGCTCACGTCGGCGCAGGTGCGGGGCGACACGCTCGTGCATGCGGTGTTTCTCGCGACGCTCGGTGCGGCGCAATCGGGTGCGATCCTTCTCGACAGTGCATGGTGGTCTGATCGCTCCGTGGATGTGTCGCTTGCAGGCGGACACATCACGCTCTCGGTGTGCGAAGAGGGTGGGGCACGACTCTTCGATGCGACCGGCAGCATCCGTTTTGTTTCTGTCGCCCCGAATCCCTTCAATGCCTCAGCCGACATTGCCATCGAGGTGATTGAGCGGAGCCGCACAACGCTCGATGTCGTCGACCATCTCGGGCGCCGCGTGGCGCGGTTGCTCGACGCGGAGATCGAACCCGGCATTCATGCCATAACATTCGATGCCCGTGCGCTTCCCTCCGGTGTATACACGGGCGTTCTTCACGCGGGCGGCATCATCCGCACGCACATGCTGCTGCTGCTCAAGTAACGGACGCCGGCACCGCGCACGGCTTCCGCACTGTCAGTACATGTCACACAGTTTGGCTATATTTCCGCTCTCACTCATGCAGCCTATCCCATGAGACGACTCCCTCTTCTCCTCGCTCTTTTCATCCTTCTCCCGATGCTTGCGCACGCCCAGGTCGCAGACAGTCTCCGACCCGGCTACGGTATCTACGGAGATTTCGATCTGAATTTCCATTCGGCCGAGTTCAGCAAATTGCCGGGCATCCCGAACTGTTGTCCTCGCTTCGAAAGTGGCGATGGGACCGGGTTCTCGTTGGGAGTACTCTACCAGCTTCCACTTGCGGCACAGTGGGCACTCGACATCCGCGCCGGCTACTACGGCTACGGTGCGACGCTGACCTCGCGTGAACCGATCGTGCTTTCGGTCGACAATCTCCCGTACAACGGCGCCTTCGAACATGAAGTGGTCGCCTCGCTGGGATCGATCGGCATCGAGCCGCTCGTCGATTACCGCATCTGGAAGGGCCTTTCGCTGATGGCAGGGCCGCGGCTCGGCATCGTCATCACAAAATCCTACGAGCAGCAGGAGCGCATCGTTGATCCCGTCGACCGGGGCGTGTTCACCGACACGCGCACCCGCACACGCAATGTGACATCCGGCGACATCCCCGAGGCGTCGTCGCTGCATGCGGCCCTTCTCGTAGGTGCCAGCTACACGCTGCCGCTAAACCGCGAGGGCACGCTCACCGCCGCACCCGAAGTGCTGTTTTCGCTGGGACTCACGCCGGTGATATCGGGCTATACATGGAACACGCATTCGCTGCGTCTCGGGGTGGCCATCGTGTATTCACCATTGCCTGCCGTTCCGCCTCCGCCGCCTCCGCCCGCACCGCTCCCACCGCCGCCACCTCCTCCGCCCCCGCCACCCGCATTGGCCGTGGATGTGACTGCCGTCGGTCTCGGGCAGGATGGCGTGGAGCAACCGGTCGTCAATGTCAGGGTGGAGGAATTTGTCTCGACCGAACTGCGTCCGCTGCTCAATTACATCTTCTTCGAAGAGAATTCGTCGGAAGTCCCCGCTCGCTACACGCGGTTGTCACCCGGAGAGACTGCGACGTTTCGCACCAACGCGCTCAAGGACGTAGAAACGCTCGGGACCTATTACCACGTCTTGAATATCGTTGGTGAACGCATGCGTGAGAAGCCATCCGCACAACTCACCATCGTCGGTACAAATGCAGATGCTGGCGCCGAGCGCGGCAACACCGCGCTCTCCGGTGCCCGTGCCCAAAGCGCCAAGTCCTACCTGACCGATGTCTGGGGTATTGCCCCCGCGCGTCTGACTGTGCGGGAGCGTGCCTTGCCGGAAAAGGCGTCGAACAGCAGTGATCCCGACGGGATCGCAGAGAACCGTCGCGTCGAGTTCATCGCAAGTGACCCGGCGATTCTCGCACCAGTGCTGATCAGTGACACACTCCGCGAGGTGAATCCTTCGACATTGCGCTTCAAGACGCAGGTGACATCCGGAGCCGGCATTGTCGAGTGGAATCTCGATGCCAGGCAGCGTGAAGGTGTCTCCAAGTCCGCATCCGGTTCCGCGGATGTGCCATCAATCGTCGACTGGCCGCTCGATGCGGAAAAGTCGATGATCCCGCGTAACGAGAATCCGATTACCTACGGACTTCATGTGCGCGATGCTGCCAACCAGGAGGCTTCCTCGCCGGTGCATGCGATTCCCGTCGAGCAGAAGACGGTGCTGAAGAAGCGTTCGAGCGAAGTGGTTGAAGACAAGGAAATCGACCGGTACAATCTGATCCTCTTCGATTTTGGATCCACTGCGTTGAGTCCCCAGAACAAGGACATTGTCACCTTCATCCGTCAGCGTATCAGCCCCGAGGCGACAGTGCGCATCACGGGATTCACCGATCGCATCGGTGAGGCAGAATTCAATCGCAAGCTGTCTGAGGCACGGGCGAAATCGGTCGCCTCCGAACTCGGCGTCGTCAATGCGATTGTCAGTGGTCACGGTGAGACAACCCGGTACACGAACGATCTCCCCGAAGGCCGCTTCTACTGCCGGACGGTGTCGGTCGTTGTTGAAACGCCGGTGCGGAAGTGATGAAGTGGATCGTGGGTGCTCAGATGAGGACCCGGCTGTTCGGCGCGTGCATGGTCTCTGCTGCGTGTCTCATGGTGCTTGTGACGACGTCGTCTGCAGTTGCGCAAGTGCGTCCCTTGCACGCATGGGGACCCTCGAATCTCGATACGACCGCGAATGGCAACTTTCGCGGCGCGCGTATCACATCGCGTGCACAGCTCGATTCCATGAAGCGTGTGCTCGGCATCACCACGGTGATCAATCTCGCGAAGGACGCCCTCCCGAGAAAAGGGGAGTCCGAGATCGACTGGTGTCGCGACCTGGGTCTGACGTACGTGTCCGTGTATCTCGGAAGCAAACCACCGAAGCAGGAAGACTGGGAGCGCATCCGCGCCGCACTCGACGAAGGAAAGGCCTATGTGCACTGCGCGCATGGGGCCGATCGCACAGGCGCAATCATCGCGCAGTACCGCGTCGAGCGTGAGGGGATGTCGTCGGAGGCTGCGTACCGGGAAGCCCGCAGGTATGGATTCAAGCCATGGTTGCGAGACCTGCGCGCATGGTTCGGTCATCCCTGAACAAGAAACAGCCTCCTGCGGGAGGCTGATGGAGACAGGAAACGCCCGGCATCACCGGGCGTTTCTTTTACTGCTACATGTACTGAAGGGCCAGTTCGAGGCCGAGTCCCTCGCGGACGATGTTGGGGACTTCATCGGTCAGATCGATCATCGTCGACACTTCATTGGCCAGAAAGCGGTACTCGCTATTGTCGTCGATAATGATATCGACATGTTGTTCGAAGAGATCGAACAATTCGTCACGTGTTTCCGGGATGTCCTGCTCCGGCATACGGGCCGACATGGAAATCACCGGCCTGCCGAGTTCCTTGATCAACAGCTGGCAGACGATGTGATCGGGGATCCTGATACCGGTCGTCTTGCGTTTCGGATTCAGTACGAGTTTCGGAACGAGTTTCGTGGCAGGGAAAAGGAAGGTGAAGGGTCCGGGCACGAGGCGGCGCAGCAGGGTATAGGCGGCATCTGATATGTGACCATAGTCGGAGATTTCCGACATCGACGCGGTCACGAAGGTCAGCGGTTTGTCATCGGGAATGCGGCGCAGCTTGCGTATGCGTTCCTGCGCGGCCTTGTTGTGCAGGTCGCAGCCGATCGCGAATACCGTATCTGTCGGGTACAGCATGATGGCACCGCGTTTGAGATCCTCCACGATGGCGGAGATCATGCGAAGCTGAGGATTGTCGGGATGAATGTTGTAGCGTGTCGCCATGAATGTCTCCACTCATTCGCTGGTTTCGAGAACGTCCTGATTACCGTACATGAGGGCGTGGATCGCTTCCATCTCCTGAAGCTGTGCGATCGTGTTGATTCCCCTAATCTCATTCTCGTCGTCGACGAGCTCGGCGATCATCGGGAGGCCGTCTCGACGGAAGAGTTCGAATACATCGGTGAGATAGTACTCCCCCTGGGCGTTGTCATTCGTGATGCGAGAGAGCGCAGTAAAGAGGGGTCTCGCCTGAAACACGTAGATTCCGCTGTTGATCTCACGCACAGTCTTCTCCTCCTCGGACGCGTCCTTCTGCTCGACAATGTAGCGGATACGGCCCTCGTCATCCTTGATGACGCGGCCGTAGCCCGTGGGATCGTCGAGCAGCGCAGTGAGCACGGTCACGACGCTGGCTTCCGCACGGTGCCGCGAGATCGCCGCATCGAGCGTGTCGGTGCGAGTAAGCGGTGCGTCACCGGAAAGAATGACCACGTCACCATCGAAATCCTCAAGCAGCGCTCGTGCCTGCATGATCGCATGGCCTGTTCCGAGTTGCTCGGCCTGCACGGCAATGCGCACCTCGGGAGCGACAGAGGCCAGATGTGCGATCACCTGCTCCCTGCAGTGTCCGACGATCACGACGATGCGCTCGGGTGCGAGACGTTGTGCAAGATATGTGACATGCTCGATCAGGGGCGTGCCGTTGAGCGTGTGCATCACCTTCGACAGGTCGGGATTGTTCATCCGCTTGCCCTGTCCGGCGGCCATGATGATGACGGCGAGGTGAGGAGTCTGCATGGGGCTGATGCGATCAGGAGGAGATGTAGCTGTCGTGGACCGGCTCGTTCGGGGCGCTGAGGATGCTTTTGATGCGGTTGTGTTCACCGACGAGGACGACTGTGGGATGATGGTCCGCAACCTCGCGCTCATCGTACTGGGCGTACGTGATGATGATGATCTCGTCGCCGACAAGCCCGAGCCGTGCTGCCGCACCGTTCAGGCAGATCGTTCCGCTGCCGGGGTCGCCTTCGATGGCGTAGGTTTCGAAACGGTTTCCGTTGTTGATGTTCACCACCTGGACGAGTTCGTACGGCAGGATGTTGGCGGCATTCATCAGATCGGTGTCGATCGTCAGGCTGCCCTCATAGTACAGTTCTGCCTGTGTCACCCGCGCGCGGTGAATCTTGGATTTGAACATCGTGCGTTTCATGCGTGGGCGCCTGTGTTGTCCAATACAATGTTGTCGATCAGTCTGGTGGATCCTGCCCGCACTGCAACGATTGCGATGGCAGATGGTAGGTCAATGGTGCCGTCGATCGGTTCGAAGCTGTCTGCGGATACGATGGCCACGTACTCGAGTGCGAGGAGCGTGGAGGCGGCGATACCGGTCGCAATACAGGCTCGGAGGCTGTCTGCGTTGCGTTCACCAGCGCGGAACCGGTCTCGCGTCTGAAGGAGAGACGCGGAAATGTTGCGTGCCGCAACGCGCTCAGACTGGCTAAGATACACGTTTCGCGAACTCATCGCCACCCCATCGGCCTCCCTGACGGTGGGTTCGATGAGGATCTTGACAGGGACGTTCAAGTCGTGAACAAGTCGACGGATGAGCACTGCCTGCTGCGCATCCTTCTGTCCGAAGACCGCAACGTCGGGACCGACGATATTGAACAGCTTGAGCACGACGGTGGCGACGCCCGTGAAATGCCCTGGGCGTATTGCTCCTTCAAAGACGGTGGCAATCACACCCGGATCCACGCGTACCGAAGTTCCTTCTGGATACATCGCCACGGCGGTTGGATGAAACATCGCATCTGCACCCGCCTGTGCGGCAAGCTCGCAGTCGCGTTCGAAGGGACGCGGGTAGCGGTCAAGGTCTTCGTGCGGAGCGAACTGCGTGGGATTGACAAAAACGGAGACAATCGTCACGTCTGATTCGGAGCGTGCCCGGCGGATCAACTGAAGGTGTCCCTCGTGCAAAGCACCCATGGTTGGGACGAATGCGACGCGCAGACCATTCCGACGCTGCGTGTCGCTGTACTGCCGCATGGCGGCGGGGGATTCGAAGACACGCATGGAGGGGCGGGTGGCGGAACGTCTCGGAGTGGGAGGAAGCTGTCGCGGGGGCGCAGATGGTGGGATCAATCCATCATCAATCGGATAAGCCGACCGACGGTTCGCCGCATTTCCTTGCGGGGAACAACCATGTCGAGGAATCCCTTTTCAAGCAGGAATTCCGCGCGCTGGAATCCCTCCGGCAGATCGCGGCCGATGGTCTGCTTGATCACGCGCGGTCCCGCGAAACCGATCAGAGCGTTCGGCTCTCCGATGTTCACGTCCCCGAGCATGGCAAAACTCGCCGTTACGCCACCCGTGGTGGGGTCGAGCATGATGGAAATGTACGGCAGGCGCGCCTCGTGCAACTGCGTCAGACGTGCACTTGTCTTCGCCATCTGCATGAGCGAGAAGGCGCCTTCCATCATGCGTGCGCCACCGCTGGCCGCGACGATGATTAAGGGACATTTCTGCTTCAAGGCCCGGTCGATCGAGCGGGAGATCTTCTCCCCGACCACGGATCCCATGCTGCCACCGATGAATCCGAAATCCATGACCGTCACCGAAACGGTCTGACCCTCGATCTTGCCGAGCCCGCTGCGTACCGCATCATAGAGATCCGTCTTGTCGATGGTCGCCTTGATGCGGTCGGAGTACTTTTTCGTGTCGACGAACCGGAGAGGATCGGTGGCCCGCATCTTCCGATCGTGCTCGTGGAAGCTCCCCTCATCGAGCAGGATGCTGATGTAGTCTGCCGCCGACACGCGAAACGACGCGTCGCAGTGGATGCAGGTGAACATCGACGACTTGAGCTGTTTGACATGCATCATCTCACCGCATGTCTCGCACTTGAGCCACGACCCGTCAGGGACGTCACGTCGCGTCGCACCGGGGGTAATCGTCGATTTTTCTCTCTTGAACCAGGCCATGATGCGTCCTCTGAAAGGTGACGTTACATCGCGCCGTGATGTGGCACAGTGGTCTGAAACTCCCGCAGGTACTGCGGTTCGCAGGTGGCAGCATCGGCGATGCGGCCTTCATGCAGCATGGTTGCACCACACAGTGCGACTGCTCCTGCAATACTCGCGGAAAGTCCGACCCCAAGTATACGGAATTTTCCGGGATATGCCGCTTCGACGACGGGAGCGCCATTCCCACAGAGAAGGGCACCGTGCGGAAGCCGGGCTCCGACCGCAAGGGCGCTGTCTGCAGACGCAGGCCGGAGATTGGCAACACGCTCCCCAAGCATGTACTCGGCAACATACACATCTCCTCGCCGGGCATCAGTCAAGGCGGTCAGTGTTTGCGCTGTGTCACCTGCTGGCAGCATGTCATGCACGGCGTGTGCCATGGCATCGAAGGTCGGCACAGCCAGCAGCGGCGTCCCGTGCGCAAGTGCAAAGCCCTTGGCTGCGGCGAACCCGATGCGCAAACCCGTGAAGGAACCCGGACCGGCGGAAACGGCAATCCCTGCAAGATCTGCCGGCTGTACGGCGCACGTCTCACATGCACGTGCGATGACAGGGACGAGCAGTGCATCATGGCTGTTGCGTGCGTGCACATATACTGAAGCGAGCACGATGCCGTCCAGCGCAAGTGCGACTCCGAGCGTCGCCCCGGATGTGTCGATGCCGAGAATCATGAGAGCGAGGTGGAGCGAAGGATGGACGTGGAGTCGTCTGCGCAGGTATGGATCGTGAAGATGCGCTCATGTTCGGAGTCGCCGTACCCGGCGCTGATCTCGAGACGTGGCAGGGGAAGCAGAGCAGTCGCACGCTCGGCCCATTCGACGAGAATCACCGCATCCGAGCGAAAGAGCTCGTCGAGACCGATCTCGAGCATCTCCTCCATCGTTTCCAGCCTGTAGAGGTCGCAGTGCAGCACACGCTGGATGCCATGGTACTCATTGACGATCGTGAACGTGGGACTCGTCACCTGCTCGCCACACTCCAATCCTTCGCAGATGCCGCGCACGAGAGCGGTCTTGCCGGTACCAAGATCTCCGGTCAGGGCGATGAGCGCTCCGCCAACCAGCGTGCGCGCCAACTCACGACCGAACGCGAGCGTTTCGGCTTCCGACGATGTGACGACCGTGTGATGCACCCCGCGTCAGCCCTGCGCATCCATGGTGATTACCGGCAGAATCGTTTCCTCCATCGAAATGCCGCCGTGCTGGAAACTGTCGCGGTAATAAGTCAGATACTTGTTGTACTCGTTCGGATACACGAAGTAGTAGTCTTCCTTCGCGATCACATAGTTGACGATCGACCCGCGATGCGGCAGGCGATAGTCTTCGGGACGCGCAATATGCATCGCCTCACGCTTCTCGGCCTTGACGTTTCGACCGTATTTGTAGCGCAGATTCGTCGATGTCTCCCGGTCGCCCAGCACGCGCGTCCCGCGCATGCAGCGCACGCTGCCATGGTCGGTGGTCACGATCACGCGTGCCTTCGGAATGCGTGCGATCTGCTGGAACATTGCCAGCAGCGACGAATGCGAGAACCACGATTTCGTCAGCGAACGGTACGCCGCCTCGTCGGGCGCGATCTCCTTGAGAATCGGCGAGTCGCTGCGACCGTGCGCGATCATGTCGACGAAATTGACGACGATCGCCGTCAGTGAGTTCTGTGCCAGACCGCCGATCGAACCCGCGACCTGCTTTCCGTATTCAGTCTCGTGAATCTTGTGGTACTTCAGCTCGCCGCGCAGCGACACGCGCTTGCGTGCAAGCAGATGCTCGAGAAATGACTTCTCCCCCTTGTTCATCGAGTAGTCGTCATCATCGGATGCGCGCCAGATCGTGGGATCCAGCTTCGGGAAATCCATCGGATAATACCCGCTGAAGATCGCATTGCGTGCGTAGGGCGTCGCCGTGGGAATGATGCCGATGTGGAATTCGCGTGTGATGCGGAACAGATCCTGTACGTACTGCTCCATCACCAGCCACTGGTCGTAGCGCATGCAGTCGATCACAAAGAAGAACACAGGACCATCGCCGAGTTGGGGAATCACGAATCGCTCGACAACGGAAGGCGACAACGTGACGCGCTCGTCTTCGATCCAGTTGCGGTACTCGTGCTCGAAGAATTTGCTGTACTCCTTGTTGCTCTCGCGGATCTGATCTGCCATCGTCTGCTTGAGTCCGAGCTCGGGATGTTCGTCGAGTTCGATTTCCCACTCGGTCAGGCGACGGTACAAATCGATCCATTCGTTGAGGTCGAGCGACCCCTGCAGCGACATCGAAATCTGCTGGAACTCGCGGATGTAATCCTGAGAGACACGCTGTCCGACGATCTTGCGTCCCTCGAGGTGCTTCTTGAGCACGCTCAGGATCTGGGCGGGATTCACCGGCTTGGTCAGGTAATCCGAAATCTGCCGTCCGATCGCCTCCTCCATCAGTTCCTCCTCCTCGTTCTTGGTGACCATCACAACGGGGAGGGCGGGACGAATCTGCTTGATGCGCGCGAGGGTCTCGAGTCCGCCCATGCCGGGCATCGACTCGTCGAGGAGCACGAGGTCATACGGTGTCTGCGTCACACGCACGACGGCGTCTTCGCCGTTGGTCACGGTGTCGACGTCGAAATTGCGCTCGCTCAGGTAGATGATGTGCGGTCGCAACATCTCGACCTCGTCATCCACCCAGAGAATGTGTCCCTTGGCTTCGGGCATGGAGTCCTATCCGATCTTGAACTGGGAGATGATGTTCCGGATCTCCTCCTCCGAAATCCCCGACCCGTAGGTCGACCGCCCGGTGTCCGGCTTCTGGGGAAGAGGGGAATGCGGTCCGTGAATGATGTTGGAGGGAGAGGTGGGATTGCCCGCTTTCTGCCGAATGCGCTCGTCGATCTCCTCCATCCAACTGCTCCGGCCTTCGGGGGAAGCCACCCGGGCGCCGAGCGCGCGCGGAGCACGCCCCTCGACTGGAACGGAAGGGATGTTCCATGCAAGCTGAGCATCCTGTGGCACAGCACGACCTTCGGCATCGTTCATTGCATTGGTTTCGAAGGCGACGCGCTTGATGTTGATCAGATGCTGCGCGCTGACGTTCACTGAGATGATCGATCCGCCGATGGTGCCGGGACCGAGGGTCAGCGAGGCGTCGAGGTCGTTCGTGTAACCGACCGCGCCCAGCGCGGCGACGCTGTTGACGATCACCCGCTGTGCGGGTTTCTCGAGCGCGAATTTCATGATCACATCCCTGTCATTCGAGTGGATGGCCATCGTGTGTCCGATGCCACCGAATTCGAGGAGCTCGATGCACTTGTGGCAACCGTCGCGCCAGCCGTCGGCGACGAGGAACGAGAGCACGGGACTCAGCTTCTCACGCGACAGCGGCTCGGATCGTCCGATCTCGGTGATCTCCGCAATCAGCACTTCGGTCGTGGATGGGCAGGCGATGCCTGCAAGCTGTGCGATGAATGTGGCGGGCTTCCCCACGAGGTCGGGGTTCAGCTTGCCGCCCGGGAACAAGGTGCGACGGAGCCGTACCTTGTCTTCCCCCTCGCAGAAAAAGCCGTTGAGCGTACGCATGAGGGCGCGTGCTTCGTCGGCGACCGGTGCGTCGACGATCACCGAGGCTTCGGTGGAACAGAGCACCCCGTTGTCGAATTTCTTGCCGGTCATCACATCCGCGACTGCTTTGCGCAGGGTGGCCGTGCGTTCGATGAATGCGGGTACGTTGCCGGCTCCGACACCGAGGGCTGGTTTGCCAACGCTCTGCGCGGCACGCACCATCGCGGTCGAACCGGTCGCGAGGATGATCGAGGTGTTGCGATTCTTCATCAGTTCCTGGGTGCCCTCGAGGCTGACGTGCTGCATGCAGAGGATCAGGTCCTTCGGCGCACCGGCGCGATCTGCCGCATCGGCGAGGATGCGCAGGGCTTCGCGTGTGCTGGCGATTGAACGGGGGTGGGGACTGGCCACGATCGCGTTGCGCCCCTTCAGGGAGATGATCGCCTTGAACATCGCCGTCGACGTGGGATTCGTGCAGGGGATGAGGGCGGCGACAACGCCCATGGGTTCGGCGATCTCGAGCAGGCTGCCGTTGTTGAGCGTGTTGACCACGCCGACGGTCCGCAGATCGCGGATGGACTCCCAGGTCTGCTTTGTGGCGAAGATGTTCTTGATGACCTTGTCCTGCCACTTGCCGAAGGCGGTTTCCTCGGCGGCCATTCTGGCGAGGGACTCCGCGGCGCGATATCCGGCTTCGGCCATGGACTGGACGATCGCGTCGACTTCCTTCTGCGAGAAATGTTTGAATTCGAGGGAGGCAGCTTTCGCGCGCGCGGTCAGTTCACGCGCTTCCTGAACGGAGAGAAGGTCCTTGTCGAACGTCATCGGAGGGAAAAGGAGAAGGTGGTGGAGAATTGTTCCAAACATGTAAACCTACGAAATCCCCCTGCGGTGAACAAGGTCGAATCCACGTGTGCACGGGGCCGGACGCCTGCTGTGTCACGTGCCGGGACCATGGCGGGAGCACCGACGGCGCAGGCCCGAAGCTTGGGAATACCTGTATTCGGGCGTAGATTGCCGCACATGATCCTCCTTGCAGTTACCTGTATCATTCTGATCCTCGCGTCCTTCCTCGCCTCAAGCATGGAGGCGGCGCTGTTCAGTGTCACCCCGCTCGATGTGGAGAGGATGTGTGATCGGCGGCTGCCGGGTGCGGAGCAGCTTCGCCTCAACAAGGAGCGCATTCACGAATCGATCATCGCGATCGTGATCCTGAACAACATCGCGAATATCGCAGGTTCGATTCTGGTCGGCGCAATGGCGGCCGAGTACTTCAGCGATACGCTTCTCGGCATCTTCAGCGGTGTTCTCACACTGCTGATCATCGTGTTCGGGGAAGTCATCCCGAAGACCATCGGCGAGCGAAACGCGAATGCGTATGGGCGCCATACGGCCGTCTTCGTAAGGGCGCTGCGCTGGGTGCTTGCACCGGTCATCTTCGTGCTGCGAGCAATGACCCGCTCACGCGGCGTGGAGGCTTCCGCAGACAGAACCGCCGAAGAGGAAATCACGCTGCTTGCACGTCTCGGCCATGCAGATGGAATCATCCTCGAATCCGAAAATCAGCTCATCCGGCAGGTCTTCCAGCTCAACGACATCCTCGCGCGCGACATCATGACTCCGCGCACGGTGGTCTTCGCGCTGCAACAGGACCGCACGCTCGACGACACCGCACGAGAGCTGTACGGCGCCTCTGTTAGTCGCATCCCTGTGTTCGAAGAGGATCTCGATACGATCACTGGTGTCGTGCACATCCGTGACCTGCTCGCAGCACTGGCGAAGGGGCAGGGCACGCGGTCACTGTCGGATTTCGCCGACGAGCCGATGTTCATCCCCGACAACGCGCAGGCCGACATGCTGCTCAAGTCGTTTCAGAAGAATCGTGCGCATCTTGCCGTCGTGATAGACGAGCACGGCGGCATGGCGGGCGTGCTGACGCTCGAAGACATTCTGGAACAGCTCGTGGGGGAAATCGTCGATGAGCACGACCGCGACGTAGACATGCGGGTCAAGGCCCGTACCCTCATGGAGCGTCGCAAGCGACCCTGAGCGGGGGGAAGCCGCCATCACGCACGTCCAGCGCGAATGCACTGCGCGTGGCGCACGGGTGGAAGGGACGGTGACGGGCACGCCTCTGTTCGAAGCAGGGAGGGTGTCTACGGATACAGGTTTTCGAAGAGATACGCGATACCCGCGTGCAGGATGACGTGCTTGGTGATGCCTGCGCTCACAAATACACTCGCATTGCGCCACATTGCGCTCGCACCAATCGTACCCTTGACGGCGTTGTCTTCGAGACTGATGCGTGCGGTCTGGGGATCGATGTCATACCCGATCTGATCGGTCACCTTCTTTGGAAGTGTGAACGTGTAGCTGCCCTTCGAGCTGAGGTGATCGAACGACACCCCGACAAAGGGTTCGAACCAGCCCCAGAACCTCCGGCTGGCATGCAGGTTCACGGAAATCATGTCGGTCGTGGCTGCGAGCCGGGCCCGCGTGTCGCCGACGGTATTGTCGATGGTCGAGTGCTGGTAACTGACCTGCACGGCGCCGTCGAATGGGAGGTCGTCGAACCAGTTCGTCACGCCGTGCCGCAGGGCAAAGCCATAGAACGAGAACTTGCCCACCGCAGTGTCGAACACGACCGGCGGAATGTACCGCACGATCATGTCGGTATTCCTGTACGTGCCGATGCGTAGCTGAGGTACGGCAGCGTACACCACATCACGGTTGATGCCGTTTGTCAATGCCAGTGAGTCGGGAAGTCCGTCGAGCACGCTGGCAGGAATGAACGGGTAGTTGCGCCGGATGTAATCCTTTGGAATGCGAAAAAACTCCCCTTCGGTACCGAACACCGTGGCACTGTGAAGATCAGGTCGCATCTCCCCCTCAGCGACCGCGCCACGCAGCATCTCCTTGAACAGCAGGAGTTGCACGTCGTCTCCCGGACGGTTGTCGAGCGGTACCCGCGCAGTGAAACTGCGCTGGTCGTCGCGCACCCAGGCCGTCATCGACTGCACCGAGAGCTCGAACGACAATCGGTTTTCCCGGTCCACGCGCGCTGAATGATAGAATCCGTGGTTGGCCCCCACGTTCGTCACGATGACGAGAGGAGACATGAAGCCCGAGGCGTTCTGCTCGAACAGCTGCAGGCTGTAATCCTCGAGCAACTTTTTTGTGTCGATCTGGGCGAAGAGAGAGGTGGTGGTACAGCACAACAGCAGTGCGATCAGACAAACGCGCATGCGGATTCCTGTGGTTGTCAGAAGGTGAAACCGGTTCCGAGGGTGATGTTGTCCTGGATGCCGAAGCTGTAATCGGCCGTGATGTCGATGAAAGGGAGGAGGCTGAACGTCACACCCGCTGTGAAGCGCCGGTTGCTGCGGGCAAAATCGAGCGCCACCACGACGGGCTCATCGAGCACGTCCGGCAGGGAAGCGTCCGCTGGCGGACGATACGTGTAGGTGACGTCGATGTCGTAGCTCTCGAAGGCAGCGCCCGCAAAAATCGTGATGGGACCGGTCGTCACACTCGCGTGCACATTCGCGTTGAGGTTCGTCACCGTTACCACGTCACCGATCTGAAATGTCTGCGTCGATGCCATGATCGCGACGTCGAAGGGCAGTCGAATGTAATTGGTCGGACTGTGTGACATGCCGATCCCCCAGAAGCGTACCTTGCCGATTGAAGGGTCGATTGATGTCTCCGGGAGACCGCGCAGCATGATGCGTGTGGCTGCGATTGTGCCGATCTCCAGATGTGGGACTGCCAGAAACGTCGATGTCAGATCAGCTCCCCCTGGAAGATGGATATCGGGGTACGGATTTCCAGATGGATCCTTCAACGACGAATGCAGCACGGCACCCTGTGAACCGAAAACAGTCGCCGTCGTGACACGCGCCGGATAGCCGAGTACGGTCATCGATGAGGGGAGCACAGCGTCGAAGGTTCTATCCGTTTCGGGCACGACGGCCCACACGCCCCGCACCCCCGCCCAGACGTGGAAGCCCTTTTCGATACGTGCCGTGTGATACAACCCGCTGTTGAGGCTGTACCCCACCGCATCCGCACCCGGACGAAGGTAGTCGCGCGCAAGTCCCTCGATGCCGAGTCCCTTGATCAGATCGGGAATCGACTGGCCTTGAACGTGCGGTGCGGTGACGCACAAAAAGCAGAAGACACCGAGCAGGGCCGGGCGGAGGGACATGGGATGCTCACACGGGCAAGTGGTTCAGACTTTCGAAGATGCGGCGCGAGATGATGTCGATGGGGCCGACACCCTGGACGTCACGCAGCAGATTCCGTTCTCCGTAATACTTGATCAGCGGCTGTGTTGTTCCGTGGTACACATCCAGACGGTGAATGATGGTCTGCGCCGAGTCATCCGACCGACCACGCTTCGAGAGGCGTTCGATGATCTCCTCGTCCGGCACGATCATGTTGATGACCGCGTCGAGCTGCACATGCCACTCCGCAAGCAGCGCTTCGAAGGTGTCTGCCTGATAAATCGTTCGCGGGTATCCGTCGATCAGAAAACCGTCGCGACAGTCCGGCTCCGACAGGCGCGTGCGCACCATCGCATTCGTGAGATCATCAGGGACGAGATTTCCCTCGTCGGCATACCGCTTCGCTTCGACACCGAGCGGGGTCTGATTGCGAATGTTCTCCCGGAAGATGTCTCCCGTCGAAACGTGCGTGATTGCGTAGTGCTGCGCAACGAACTGCGCCTGAGTCCCTTTTCCGGCTCCCGGGGGACCAAAGATCACGAGACGCATGGCATCCTCGTCAGGTGTGTGCTTGTGTGAGTGAGATGGTGGTCCGGCAGAGACCTGTGCCGAGCGGCGCCGGAATGTGATGCTCAAAATACGCTTTTTTTGCGATATCCCATCGCCGAATTCACACGCGGCAACAGGATGCTCGCGCAACGCTCACGAATGGACACGCCCCGCATCTTGCACACGGCGGGTGCGTTCCTGGCGCACCGCCAGCTGACCGCAGGCAGCATCGATGTCACGCCCCGAACTGCTGCGCAGCATCACCGTCACATGCAGCGCGCGCAGTTCTGCAGCGAACGCCTCGATCCGTGCGTGGGGTGTCGCCTGCAGCCGCGTCGTGCCCGCTCCGTCAATGGGGTGGAAGGGGATCAGGTTCACCTTGCTCGGCACGCGCCGGGTCAGCCGCGAGAGCCTGCGCGCATCCTCAAGCGTGTCATTGCGGCCTTCGAAGAGGATGTACTCCCAGGTCACCCGCTTGCGCGTTTTTTCATAGTAGTAGGATGCTGCCTGCACCAGCACATCCAGTGCATGCGTGCGGTTGATCGGCATCAGCTCCGAGCGGAAGCCGTCGCTCGTCGCATGCAGCGAGATGGCCAGCTTCACCTTGCGTCCTTCGTCGGCCATGCGGCGGATGCCCGCAACCAGTCCGGCGGTGGATACCGTGATGTGACTGGCCGACACGCCACAGGTCTTCTCATGTGTGATGATGTCGATGGACTGCATCACCGCCTCATAATTGTGCATCGGCTCTCCCATGCCCATGTAGACGAGATTGGTGATGCGCGTTTCGAGCAGCGACTGCACCGCCGCCCACTGTCCGACAATTTCCCCGGGTGTGAGATTCCGCAGCAGCTTCATCGTCGCCGTCGCGCAGAAGGCGCAGCCCAGCGCGCAGCCGACCTGTGTCGACATGCACAGCGTGAGCCGACGCGGTACCCCCGCCTCCTCGCTCTCCGAGGGAATAAGCACGGTCTCGATGCGCCGTCCGTCATCGAGCGCGAAGAGATACTTGATCGTCCCGTCGCTGCTGCGCTGCGATGTCACCAGTTCGGGATGCCGCACGGTGTACCGTTCCCCCAACGCTGCGCGCAGCGCCCTCGGCAGATTGGTCATCGCCTCGAAATCTGTGATCCGTCGATTGTACATCCAGTAC
The DNA here is from genome assembly GCA_023432805.1 of Bacteroidota bacterium. Taxonomy (GTDB): domain Bacteria; phylum Bacteroidota; class Ignavibacteria; order SZUA-365; family SZUA-365; genus JAEYUG01. The sequence continues at coordinate 26,412 of JAEYUG010000099.1, forward strand.
ACCAGCTGCGAGGCGCGGAATCGCGGGATACCTGACTCGGCGAGCAGGGATGCGAGTTCGGCCTCGTTCAGGCCGAAGAGGTTGACGGGGGTGGACATTGCAGTGTGTATGTCGGATTCGATCGAGCATGGCAAGGTATCATCCCCCACGGAGAATCACAATCGAGTTGTCTTTCCTGAGGGAATTGGCGATGTTCATGCTGCTCCACCCCTTTCCCGACGATCATGCCACCGCTCTCGTTCGTATTCTGCCTGCACAATCACCAGCCGGAAGGAAATTTCGATTCCGTCTTCCGGCAGTCCTCACATGACGCCTACCGGCCCTTCCTCGAATTGCTGGCAGCCCATCCCCATGTGCAGGCATCGATGCACTGCTCGGGCATCCTGCTCGACTGGTTCGAGCGCAACGATCGCCCAACCTTCGAACTGATCGGCACGACCGCGCGACGGGGACAATTGGAGTTGCTCGGAGGTGGCTTCCACGAGCCGGTGCTGCCTGCCATTCCGCATGTCGATGCCGTGGGACAGATCCGCAAGCTCACTCAGTGGTTGCAGGACCGTTTCGGTGTGCGTCCCAGAGGCATGTGGCTGGCCGAGCGTGTGTGGGAGCAGCATCTCGTGCGCATCATGCACGAGGCAGGTATGGAATACACCGTGCTTGACGACACGCATTTCCAGTATGCCGGCCTGCCCGAGGAGAAGCTTACCGGGTACTTCATGACCGAGGACCAGGGCGACACTCTCGCGGTGTTTCCCATCAGCCGGCGCCTGCGCTACCTGATCCCCTTTGGCACTGTCGAAGAGACTATCGATCATGTCCGCGTCTTCGGTGAGCAGCATCCCGGTGCCACGATCGTCTATGCAGACGACGGCGAGAAGTTCGGCGTCTGGCCCAAGACGCACGCACATGTGTGGGATGGCCGCTGGCTCGAACGCTTCTTCGAGGCGCTCGACTCCCACAGCAGCTGGCTGCGCACACGCCACTTCGCCGAGGTGCTCGACAGCAGCAGGCCTGCGGGACGCACGTACCTGCCCAACGCATCCTATGCGGAGATGATGCACTGGTCGCTGCCGGATCCGGGACTCTATCGCGCCTACGAACGATTCGAACGCAGCCTGACCGAGCGCGGAGAATCCGACGACATGCGAGCATTCGTGCGAGGTGGTTTCTGGAGGAACTTCATGGTGAAGTATCCGGAAATCAACGCGATGCACAAGAAGATGCTCCGCGTCTCCCGGCGGGTGCACGCGCACGACGGGGGGGAAGCCTCCGTCGAACACGCTGCCGCACAAGACGCCCTCTGGGCGGCGCAGTGTAACTGTCCCTACTGGCATGGGGTGTTCGGGGGACTCTACCTCCCGCACATCCGAAGCGAAGTGTACCGCAATCTGATCCGCGCCGAACGACTGCTCGACCGCATGGACGGAGTGTCCACCGTTCAGGTGGAGGTCGTCGACTACGACGCCGACGGTCATGACGAGGTGCTTGTCGAGACCCCGCATCTGAACGCATATTTCCTGCCGTTCCACGGGGCCGCCTGCATTGAACTCGACGTCAAGTCCTCCGCCTACAATCTCATTGACACGATGACGCGAAGGGAGGAGGGCTATCACGCACAGGTGCGGAATGCTGCTCAGAGCTCGGAGCATGAGCAGGGTAGCCGGAGCATCCATGACCTCGTGCAGGCAAAGGAGCAGGGACTCGCAGACCGCATCGTCTATGACTGGCATCGCAAGGGAGCATTCGTCGACCATTTCCTCGCTGACGATGTGACATTGGAGCACTTCGCTCGCGCAGCCTACACCGACCTCGGGGACTTCGCTGCACAACCGTGGGAAACCGTCTGTGAAGAACACGGCCGGGAGGTCTCTCTGCGGTTTATGCGCACCGGGGCACTGCGCACGAACGGCACAACACATGAGGCACGAGTCTCCAAGACATTTGTTTTCAATGCATTGGATGGATCGTTTGATGTCTCCTATCTCGTCGAAACTCCCCACGGGGTCCCTAGGGATGCATGGTTCGCCGTCGAGTACAATGTCAACATGCTTTCGGGCGATGCTCCCGACCGGTACATCGAAGTCATCGGATGCTCCCTGCCGAAGGTTCTTGCGGGAGCATCGGGTTCGGTCCCAATCTGTGACGGGGTGTCGATGACCAACGAATGGGACGACGTGCGCATCGACATCACTGCCGACCTGCAGGCGGAATTGTGGCATGCTCCCATCGAAACCGTGAGTCTGTCCGAAGACGGCTTCGAGCGCACGTATCAGGGAACAACCCTGCTTCTGCGCTGGCGTCTCGATTCCGAGTCGCCGTTCCATGTACAATTGCATCACCGAGTGACGACCTTCCGTTGATGCGCCACCTTCGATTCAGGATCCTCCTTCTTCTCGCGCTTGTGCCTGCGGTAGCAAGCATCTGTCACGCACAGACGCCGGTCGACACGTCGTCGTCCGTCCTGCCGGACTCCACGTACGGATACGTGCGCCCCTTCTTCCTCGAACCAGCCTTCACGGGAAACGCCGACGGCTGGCGCGTTGCCGCCGTTTCCGCCGCCGCCGCATCCACGCTCGGGGCCACCTACATCTACCTCAACCAGACCTGGTGGGATGAGGGCGGCGTCGATTTCCATTTCGACGGGGGAGGCGACATGAAGTACGCCCTCAACCTCGACAAGGCCGCGCATTTCTACGGAGGCGTCATTGCCGCCGACGCCTTCTATGGCGCACTCCGCTGGGCTGGCATGAGTGACCGCACCGCAGCGTGGACCGGGGCCGGCTTCGGGAGCTTCGTACAGTTCGCCATCGAGATAAAGGACGGTTTCGCACCCCGCTGGGGCTTCAGTCCATGGGACGTCGGATCAGGCATCGCCGGCAGCCTCTTCTTCGTCGGCAAGCAGTATTCCCCCGTCCTCGACGCCATCGACATCAAGCTCAGCTATTTCAAACGCTCGAATCGCTACAACGAACTCAAGACCCACGGTGCGACCTGGAACGACGACTACGTCAACCAGACCTACTGGGCCTCGATCAAGGTCAACCGCCTGCTTCCCGCGACCCTCGAGCCCTGGTGGCCCGACTGGCTCGCCATCGCCATCGGCGTCGGCATCGACGATCGCATCGTCGGCTTCGACATCGACAAGCCTGACCGCACCGGAGGCGCCCACGAAATCTACATCGCACTCGACGTCGACCTGCCCCGGATCCTCCCCTCGAGCAGTCCCGTCTGGGAAGCCGTCAAGTACTACCTCAACTACATCAAATTCCCCGCTCCCGCCGTGCGCATCTCTCCCGGTGCCGTCTGGTTCGGCCTGTATTTCTGAGCCCTGCACATGAAGAGCCGCCACACTCTGCGTTTCATGACCCGCACCGTACACACCCGTCTTCTGCCCATCCTCGTGCTGTGCCTCGTCCTCGCGACCAGACCCGGCGCGCTGCGCGCGCAGGATTCCTCCGCCACGCAGGCCGTACAGCAGGCGACAGACACCCTCTCCGGCGAGACACCCGCCTTGCACACCGCCCACCCCTCCGGGGAAGCCTCCACGCCGCCCGTTCCGTTTGATGGCTACGATCCGAACGTGACCTCCATCCGCTGGAGCCACGCCGCACCGATCGGACTTGCGCTCGCAGGCACCGTCACCGCTATCCACATCTATCAGCAGAACGCCTGGTGGAAGGATCAACGCACATCGTTCCATTTCACAAACGACCCCGCCTATGCGCTCAATGTGGACAAAGCCGGACACGTGTTCGGCGGGGCATTTGGCGCGTTCCTGGGACGGAAGTCGCTTGAGTTCAGTGGCGTAAGTCGTGACGGATCAATCATCTGGGGCTCCGTACTTGGAGCGCTCTTCGAATTGTACGTCGAGTTCGAAGATGGGTTTGCGCGGGATTGGGGATTCAGTCCCGGCGACGCCGTCGGCGATGTCATCGGTGCCGCCTGGCCCGTGGGACAGCGCTACGTCCCCTACATGGAAGGTCTGCAGCCGAAGTTCACCTACTACCCCTCCAGGAAATTCCGCGACGGTCTCCACGAGGGCAACGCCATCGACGACTATGAGGGACAGACATACTGGATGGGCATCCGCCTGCACGACTATCTGCCGCGTGCGATGCAGCGCTGGTGGCCCGACTGGCTCGGCATCGCCGTCGGTCTGGCGGTGCGGAACATGGACACGCCGGCGATGGAGCGCAATGTGATCATCGCTCTCGACTACGACATGGTGCGCCTGCTTCCCGACGGAGGGTGGTGGTGGACAGCCTTCAAGGAGGCGCTCAACCACCTGCATCTTCCTTCACCCGCCATCCGCATCTCACCGAATTTCATAGGGTACGGGCTCTACTTCTGATGCTGCGCGCGATCTCTTCCACACCTGCAACGACACCGGCCTCCCCGTGATCAGCGTCATCATTCCTGCTCTCGACGAGGAGAAGCTGCTCCCAGGTCTGCTTGCCCAGCTGACCACCGGCCTGTGTGCGCAGCACGAGGTCGAACTCGTGCTCAGCGACGGCGGAAGCCGCGACCACACGCTCGAGATTGCGGGTGCGCGCGGCATCACCATCGTGCGGCATGCAGGCGAACACCGCCAGACCATCGCCGAAGGGCGCAATGTCGGGGCTGATGCAGCCCGGGGCGACATCCTCGTCTTCATCAATGCAGACATACGATTTTCGGATCCCGATCTCTTCTTCACCCGCCTGCGTGCGACCCTTGCGCGACCCGGCATCGCCGCGGTGACCTGTCGGGTGCATGTCTTTCCCGAGGAGGAGACCACGCTCGACCGTGCGTTCCATATCGTACACAACGGATACGTGGCATTGCTCAACGCGATCGGCGAGGGCATGGGGCGGGGTGAGTGCCAGGCGCTCACACGCGACATGTTCGAACGTGCGGGACGCTACAACGAAACGATGGCTGCGGGTGAGGACTACGATCTGTTCCGCCGCGTGCGCAAGCGTGGCCGCATCGTCTTCCTGCGCGACGTCCTCGTATTTGAATCGCCCCGACGCTTCCGCAAGTACGGGTATTTTTCCATCGTGAAAGACTGGACGCGGAACGCCCTTGCCGTCATCCTCCGCAACAAATCCTCATCCGACATCTGGGATCCCGTTCGCTGATGCGACCGTCGATCGGCCAGTGACGGCAACCGGTGTGCACACCCTGCACGGTGCACCGGATTCGGCATTGTGCAAGGTCCCGCGATTCAGTAGCTTGTGCGATAATCTCCAGATCTGAGCGACATTCTCATAGAAAAGACTCGAATGTTCAGGAAAAAGTTCTCTGCTGCCACAGTCTTCCTTCTGCTCGTGTTCGGCGTGTTCGCCGGATCCCAGTTGCGGGCGATCTCCGAAGACAACATCTACGAACAGATCAACAAGTTCAAGGATGTGCTCAGCTTCACGCAGAAATACTATGTCGACGAAGTCAACACCGCGACGCTGGTGGAGTCGGCGATCACGGGGCTGCTCAAGACCCTCGACCCGCACTCGGTCTACATCGACAAGAAGCAGCTGACCAAGGTGCAGGAGGATTTCAAGGGGAGCTTCGACGGCATCGGGATCGAGTTCAACATCCTGCACGACACGATCACCGTGGTGTCGCCGATTTTCGGGGGACCGAGCGAGAAGGTCGGAATCCTCGCAGGCGACAAGATCATCAAGATCGATGGCGCCAATGCGGTCAAGTTCACCAACGATGATGTGCAGAAGAAGCTGCGCGGAGAGCGCGGCACCAAGGTCGTGGTCGACATCGTCCGTGCCGGCGTGTCGGATCCCCTGCAGTTCACGATCCATCGCGACAAGATTCCCCTCTACAGTGTCGACACGTATTTCCTGCTCGACGACAACACCGGCTACATGAGCATCAACCGCTTCTCGGCGACCACGTATCAGGAGTTCCTCTCCGGTCTGCGCGAGATGAAAGCGAAGGGCATGGAGAAGCTGGTACTCGATCTGCGCGGGAATCCCGGCGGCTACCTCGAACAGAGCTTCCGCATGACCAACGAGTTCCTGCTCAAGGGTCAGAAGATCGTCTACACGAAGGGCCGTCGTCCCGAGTTCGACGAGAACTACGTCGCCACGGGTGCCGGAGAGTTCCAGACCCTGCCGCTGATCGTGCTGATCAGCAACAGCAGCGCCTCGGCCAGCGAAATTGTCAGCGGCGCGGTGCAGGATCATGATCGCGGACTCATCGTCGGCGAGACCTCGTTCGGCAAGGGACTCGTGCAGCGGCAGTTCGACCTCAGCGACGGTTCAGCCTTCCGCCTGACGACCGCGCGCTACTACACGCCGAGCGGCCGAATCATCCAGCGTCCCTACGACGGTGACAGCGATGAGGAGTACTACAAGAAGGCCATGATGCGCGACGAGGAGACGAGCGAGAACATCGAACACAAGGAGGCGGTCGACGACACGACGCGTCCGAAGTTTTCGACGACCAACGGGCGCACGGTGCTCGGTGGCGGAGGCATCACGCCCGACTACATCGTCAAGGCCCCGCGCCTGCAGGAGTACACCGCCAAGATGCGCGCACGCGTGTTCGAATTCATCAGCGGATACATGGATCGTCAGGGTCCCGCGCTCCGCACCAAATACACGAAGGACGATGCGCGTCGGTTCATGAAGGAATTCGCGGTGGACGATGCCCTCATGCAGGCCTTCATCGACTTCGGCACCTCGAAGAGCGTGACGTTCAACAAGGAGCAGTTCGACAAGGACGGCGACTATCTCAACGCGCTGCTCAAGGGTCAGATCGCCCGCACGCTGTTCGGCAACGAGGGATATTTCCGCGCGCTGCTGGTGTCGGATCCGCAGTTCCAGAAGGCGATGACGCTCTTTCCCGAAGCCAGGCGCATCGCGCGTCTCTGATCACGGAGGAGACGGCACACCCATGACACGTCAGGCACGTGGCCC
>JAEYUG010000131.1 GCA_023432805.1 Bacteroidota bacterium
ACGACATGGCGCCCTTCAACGCGGGCGCCTGGTACAACCGAGGCATCGTGCTCAACCGCCTGCAGCGCTTCCGCAAGGCCCTCGACAGCTACGACCTCGCCCTCGCGATTCAGGATGACTTTGCAAGTGCCTGGTACAACCGCGGCAACACCTGTGCGGCGCTGCACATGCACGATGAAGCCGTCCGCTGCTACGAACGCACCGTCGAACTCGAGCCCGACGACGAGCTCGCCTGGCACAATCTCGGCAACGTTCACGAAGAGGCCGGCCGTCCGCAAGACGCAATCCGCAGCTACACCCGCGCGCTCGAGAACGACCCCAGCCACTTCGAGAGCCTGTTCGCCCGCGGCTGCGTCTACGAATCCCTCGACGAATTCGATTTCGCGCTGGAGGATTTCAAGGAAGCCCTCCGACATGCCCCCGACCAGTCGGAAATCTGGTATGCCCGCGCCGACGTCGAATACAACGTCGGCCTGACTGCCGATGCCGCGCGCTCCTATGCGGAAGTCGTGCGCCTCGACAATGCCAACGCGGAAGCCTGGCTCGACTATGCCGACACCCTCTTCCATATCGGCAGCTACGATGATGCCCTGCAGGCGGCAGACAGGGTGCTGATGCTGGATCCCGCCAGCGAGGATGCACTCTTCCTCCGGGCGCGACTGCTGTTCATCCTCCGCCGGCGTACCGATGGCATCGATGCACTGCATCATCTGCTGCGACTCGCCCCCGACAAACGCGACGAGTATGCGAGGAACTTCCCCTTCATACGCATCCATCCCTCCTTCCGCAAGTACTTCCGGGCCTGAGGCGGGTGCGCGACTGCGTGCCGCACTTCTGCTCGCCATCCCTGCCCTGCTCTGGAGTGCGGGTGTCGTTGCCTCGCCCCTGCTCGCAGCCGGAGGAGATGCGGTGAGCGCGGCACTGCTGCGCCTCGTCTATTCCCCGGTGTGCCATCAGGAGGCTGCACGCTCGTTTTCGATCTGCGGCGTGCCGCTGGCAGTGTGTGCACGATGCACGGGCGGGTATGCAGCCTTCACGCTGACCGCCCTGCTGCTGCCGCTCTTCGAGCGTACGGAACTTCGGCGCGTCCCGGCGCGTGCATGGCTCACAGGCCTGGCACCCCTCGTACTCGACTGGCTGCTCGATGTGGCCGGACTCGTCGAGAACTCACTGGCCTCCCGTACGGTGACGGGCGCGATGGCAGGACTCGCCCTCGCAATGATCGCCGCGAGGGGACTGGACAGGAGGAGGGACGAGGGCGTCCGTCCACCCGAGCCGGACAAACATTTCCACTGACATTTCCAACATGACCATGACCGATCAGCAGATGTTCCAGCTACCCGAGGCGCCCATGCCGTCGCCCGACAAGCGTATTCCCATCCTCGCCGGCGCCGGCGCCGTCGCAGCCTCCTTCGTCATTCCCGGCTTGAACCTCGTCAACGTCCTCTGCTGCGCGGGTGTGATGGGCGGCGCCGTTCTCGGCGTCTGGATGTACAGCAAGCGCTTCCCGGAGGGCATGCCGTTCCGCACCTCCGACGGCGTGGTGATCGGCGTCCTCTCCGGCGTGCTCGGCAGCCTCGTCGCCGCGCTCCTGCAGGTGATGACTATGTCGCTCAATGAGAGCATCGTCGAGGAATTCGAGGCGGCCTTCGAGCAGATGCCGCAGACAGATCCGGCCGCGGCGGAACAGGCCATGCAGATGGTGCAGGGACTGCTGCAGAGTCCCGCCCTGCTCGGCGGAATCATCGGATTGTTCTATCTTTTTCTCGGTGCAGCCTTCGGTGCGCTGGGCGGACTGATCGGCGGTGCCATCTTCAAGACCAAACAACTCTGATCGGAAGCCGTTTCATGCGATACCTCCGTCTCTCTCTGCGCATCTCCGCCCTGACCCTCCTCCTGGCGCTGCTCATGCCCGGGCCAGCATGGGCACAGGGATCCGTCGATTCCGTGGCACTGCTCACGGTCACCTACACCCCCCCCGCGCACGTGCGATTCGCCGATGGATCGCCCCTCGAACTCGTGTACGCGTTCAATTATTGGGGCACGCGCAGCGGCACCCGACTGGCGCTGCTCGAGAACGTGCTGCGTCCCGACACCCTGCGTGCGCGCCGTGTCCGTCTCGTGCGAAGCGGCAACGCGTACTCGGCCTCGGTGGCCGTGCCTGCCAACGGGGCATTGCTCTCGTACTACGTCACCGATGGCACCGTGCGCGACGACAACCGCGAGCGCACCTATCTGCAGATGATCACCGATGCCTCCGGACGTGCCGTCCGCAACGGACACTTCTTCATGACCAGCTTCCTGCAGCTGGCCGGCGCGACCCTCGATGAGCGCGTGGCCGAAGCCGAACGCGAGATCCGGACGCATCCCGACAATTTCCGCACCTATTCCCAGTACTTCACGCTCTATCTGGAACGCAACGCCGGCAGCGCCAAGAGCGTCGAGCGAATCGTGGCCATGCTCGACGAACTCGAACAGAAATACCCAGATACAACCGACTGCCTGAACCTGATCGCGCGCACCTACTTCTACGTGCTGCAGGATATCGAGCGCGCGATCGAATATCGCAACCGCATCCCCGCATCGAGCCAGTGGCCCGAGGTGGTGGCGATCTACAACAGGGAACAGGTGATGGAGGAACGGCGTCGTAAGGCTGCCGAACGTTCGGCCACGCGGGACCGCATCCTCAATGCGGAAGTCCCCGATGTCGCCTTCTCCGATTTCAGCGGCGCCAAATACCGGATCCGCGAGGAACAGGGAAAGGCCATCGTGGTCTTCTTCTGGGCGACGACCTCCGAGCATGCACGAAACCTGATCGCCCCGCTGACGCGACTGCACGAGGCGTGGAGTCCGCAGGGCGTGCGCTTCCTCGACGTGAACCTCGACGTCGAGCAGGAGACCGTCATGCGCTTCCTCGAGCGGACACCGACGCCCTTCGTGCATCGCCGCAACAACGGCAGCGCGTTGATCGATCTGGGTGTGGACGGCATTCCGACCGTGATGGTGCTCGATGCACGTCGCAATGTGCGGGCCTTCATCACCGGGGCCGGCGACACGACAGCCGCGGAAATCGAGCAGGCCATCCGCCAGGCACTGGCGTCATGACGGCCATGCCCGGATGCAGCGAGATCATCGACATCTCCGCGCCGCTGCACGCGCACACGCTCACCTATCCCGGCGACCCCGTCTTCGGACGCACGCTCGTCAAGGAAATCGACGACGAGGGTGCCGGATACAATCTCTCGCTGCTGTCGATGAGCGCCCACTGCGGCACGCACATCGATGCGCCCCGGCATTTCATCGCCGGGGGACGCTGCGTGCACGACATCTCCTCCACGCGCTGGATCACACCGGCACTCGTGATCGACACGGGCGACGACCGCATGATCGAACCGCGGCACCTTGAAGGGCATGCGCTCCGCGAGGGCATGTCGGTGCTTTTTCGCACGCGCAACTGTCACGACCTCGTGCGCAACCGCATGATCGAGCGGCCCGTCGCTCTGACGCTGGAGGCGGCGCAGGTCCTTGTTGCATTGCATGTCAATCTCGTCGGCATCGACTGGCTCTCGATCGAGTCGGGCGACGATCCCTCCTTTCCCGTGCACCACCTCCTGCTCGGCAACGACGTGATCATTCTCGAGACCGCGCAGCTGCATCACATCGAGGCGGGTGCCTACACGCTCGCCGTCTTCCCCCTGCATCTGATGGACGCCGACGGGGCGCCCGTACGCGCTGCGCTCCTGCGCTGATTTCGCGATTCGGGCGCTGACCCGTATTTTTCGGGACTGGCCGATCCGGCCGGATCTGTGATCCCCTCTTCGTTCATCAAATCAGAGGCTTCCATGACGTTGTCTGCGTCCGCTCATCCACGTTTGCACCTGGTCCTGATCGCGGTCGTCATTGCCGGTTTGCTGGGCAGTGCACCGCTCGCCGCACAATCCCGCGGCACAGAAATTCCGCACATCCACGCATCCGACCTCATGACTCTCCTGCCTGCAGGAAGCGTCCCGACACAGCTGGCCGCGGCGTCGCCGCGTGCAGCCACCTGGTCGCTCGACATGCGGATGGTGTCGCTCGTGCGCACGCACGAACACCTCGTCATCGGCAGCTTCCCCCTGCCGTCGGCGCGTGTCGATCTCGACGTCCGAGCCTTTTCGGTGTTCACCGACGATGCGCAGATTCTTACCATGACAGATGCCGGCGCCGTGCGCCGTCCCATTCCCGACATCACCGTCTACAAGGGTGCAGTCGTCGGCGTCCCAGGTTCCTGGGTGTTTCTTGCAGTGGACGGTGACGGACTCAGCGGCACGATCATCACCGGAGGCGTGAGCTACACGCTGTACAGCGAGACGCCCGCGTCGTTCGCCCCCGGTGCGCGACCCGTGCTCACGGTCGCCGAGAATTCGGTGGAGATGAAGCAGTTCGGCTGCGGTCTGAGTGAAGACGACACCGAGCTGTTTTTCCGTGGCATGCCCGACGACATGGGCCGCCGCACCGTGCGCACCGCAGGGAAGGATACGCTCCGCGCCCTGATCGCCATCGAAGCCGATCTCGCCGCGTTCACCCACTATGGGGGTACGACCAAGACCGAGAATTACATCACGGCGCGCATGGCCGAGAGCTCGGCCATCTACGAGCGCGACGTGGCCATCACGCTCGTCGTGCCCTTCCTCCGCGTCTGGGCAACGCAGGATCCCTTCCCCGGCAATTCGGACCGTGAGCTCCTGAATGTGTTCTCGACGTACTGGAAGGACAACATGGACACGGTGCAGCGCTCGCTGGCGACGCTGATCTCGCGCAAGCCGATTTCCGCTGCGGGCGTTTCGCAGGGGCTGGCCTGGCTCGACCGTCTCTGTAGCACGACGCACGGCTACTCCATCGTGAAGTTCTCGGCCAACAACGGGTTCACCGATGGACACACCGGCGTGCTCGCACACGAACTCGGACACAACTTTGCATCGCCGCACACGCACAGCTGCACGTGGAATCCCGCCATCGACTCGTGCTACACCGCCGAGCCGGTCAGCGGCAAGCCCGCCTGCTTCACGCGCGAGCAGCAGCATCTGATACTCGGCGGTGGCGAGATGATGAGCTACTGTCATCTTCCGTTTGGCAACGCGAATCATCATAACATTTTCCGCGACCGGGTCGGGGGACTGATCCGCTCGCGTGCCGAGGCGGCGTTGTGCATGGATGTGACGAGCATCGTGCGCAATCTCACGATCACCGCCCCCGTCGAGACCTTCAGTGTCTGCGCGGGTGGTCGCGTGACGCTCACATGGGATGCCCAGGGCATCAACGATGTGTCGGTGCATCTCTCGCGCGATGGTGGCGTGACCTACGACACCGTCCTCGTGTCGAGTCTCGACCGCACGGTGCGCAGCGTCGTCTGGCGCGTGCCGAACAACTTCCCCCCGGGGACGCGGTATCGCTTGAAGGTGCAGGACAACAAGAACGGCTCGCTCGTGGCCGAGATGCCCGTCGACTTCACGATTCTCGAAGGCGTGGTCATCCTCACACAGAACACCTGGCGGAATGTCTGCGTCGGGCAGGGCGCACGCTTCGAAGTCGTCGCGAAGGGTCCCGGTACGCTGCGCTATGAATGGCGCAAGAACGGCACGGTGCTCGCCGGCGAGGTGAAGGACACGATGTGGGTGCAGGGCACGACGCTCAACGACAACGGCAGCATCATCACCTGCACGGTGTACAGCGACTGCGGCGAGGTCGAGAGTGAGCCCGCACTGCTGAAGGTGTTTGCGTCGCCGGTGATCGTCGAACATCCGAAGAACGATTCGGTGTGCGTCGGGGGTACCGCGACCTTCCGCGTGCAGGCCGAGGGTCCCGAATTGACCTATCGCTGGCTGACACAGCAGGGCTACGTGTCGGGCGCCAACGGCCCCGAACTCGTGGTGCCGAACGTGACCGCGACGAAGGCGTACTGGTGCGAGGTGTCGAGTCCCTGCGGCAAGACCAACACGATGACGGGCATCGCCGTCGTGCCCGCCACGGGCATCGACCGCGTGCTCACGCCGGCGCCGTATGAAGAGCTGACGCCGGGTACGACCTTCGTGCTGCGCTGGCGGCAGTTCTGCGTGCAGGACGTGAAGCTCGAATACTCGCTGGATGGATCGGTCTGGAACACGATCCAGGCGAGCTACCCCGCCGACAGCGGATGGTATGCGTGGACCGTGCCCGACACGGAGACGCAGAATGGAAGCTTCAAGGTGTCGAGCGTTGCGACCCCGACACAGGTGAAGCAGTCGGCGACGTTCAAGATCGTCAAGAAGCCGGTGTTCTCGGTCACGTTCAATGAGGTCAACTTCGGTCTGATACCCGTCGGCGAGCCGACCGAGAAATCGGTGTCGATCGTCAACGCGGGCAGGGCTGTGTTGAACATCACGAAGACGGAGATCGTCGGCAATGCCGAGGCAACAGTGGTGCAGGGCGCGCCGCTCACGCTGCAGCCCGCACAGAGCGGCGAGGTGCGCGTGCGTATCGTGCCGCAGACCACGGGTCCCCTCGCCGGTACTCTGCGTGTCGAGCACAATGCGGCGGGTTCCCCGACGGATCTGGCGATTGTCGGCGATGTGTTCACCCTCGTCTCCGCGCGTCCCCTGCCTGCTCCCGACGGTCTGGCCTTGCATCAGAACTACCCGAATCCCGTGTCCGGCCTTGTGCATGGCTCGACGGCGCTGACCTACGACCTTCCGTTCTCGCAGCCGGTGTCGATCACGCTCGTCAACACGCTCGGCGCGGTCGTGCGTACGACGGATCTGGGCATGCAGGGTGCGGGACGTCACACCACGATGCTCTCTCTTGCGGGACTCCCGGCCGGTACCTACATCGTGCGGATGGTCGTTCCGGGTGCTATGCGGGCGCGCGTGATGCAACTCGTGCGGTAAGTGATTTCAACATCGTTCGAACAACAACGGCCCCCTCGCAGGGGCCGTTGTTGTTATGGCGTCTCGCCGCCAATGCACTGAACATTCGTCAATGACGGACGAGGGCGTCCGTCCTCCCAACTAATCCAGAAGGATGGTGCGGGTGGCTCGGCGTGTACCTGCCTCGAGCAGCACGACGTACGCACCCGGCGGAAGCACCCCGCGCGCGAAGGTCGCGACATGCGTTCCCGCTTCGAGCACGCCGTCGGCAAGCACTGCCACCTCACGTCCCAGCAGATCGACCAGGCGCACGCGCACGGTTCCCGAGTGCTCCACCGCGAAGCGCACAGCCGCATGATCACGCACCGGTTGCGGCGACACCGCTTCAACTGCAAATGTGCGCGCAGCGGAGGCTTCCACACCGGAGGTGCCGGCAGGCACGGCCAGATGCGTGACAGAGAGCAGGGCCAGCTCCGCCGATGCGTTGAAGAACAGGAGGTTGTCGAATGACGCATTCCACATCCACGAATCGCGATCGCTGTGGTAGTAGGGATTGAAGTCGATGCCGTATTCCTCGATCAGCAGCACGGCCGCATTGCCTCGATCCCAGAACGAGGCATGATCGCTGGCGCCGATGTTTCCGAGCGGCGCCACGCAGACGACGTCGGTGTTGTAGGCGACATCCACGGCGGTGATGTACTCGGCAAGATCGGTCGAACGCTGTCCGCCCTCGTTCGGGATGCGGTGGATCTGCATGTTCATGTTGCCATTGCCATCCCACAGCAGCATGTCGCAGTTGACGACCGCGCGGATCGAATCCTCCTCGTGCTGCTCGGCATACGCGCGGCTGCCGAGCAGTCCGCGCTCCTCCCCGCCGAAGAGCACGAAACGCAGCGTGTGGCGGAAGCTGTGGTGCCGCAGCACGCGCGCGGCCTCGAGCACGACCGCCGATCCGCTGGCATTGTCGTCGGCACCGGGACATACCTGACTCTTTGCATCCAGATGCGCGGTGAGCAGCACCTCGCCCGGCTCGGTGCCGCGGCGCACGGCCACGACGTTCGTCGTCAGCCAGGGAGTACCGGCGTTCTCGACCGTGACCTCGTAGCCCCAGCGCTCGAAGAGCGCCCGCGTGTACGCGACCGGAAGGTCGTAGTCGGCCGTGCCCGCCGTGCGGTGCGCGATGTGGGCGGGGCGTCCATCGAGCACGACGCCGAGATCCCCGCTCAACTGCCGCACCCACTGGTGCAGACTGTCGGGTGCGTACGCCGCGCGCACGCTCTGCGCGACGGGATGGATGCCGATGGTTCCGAAACTGTTCTGTGCCTGCGCATGCGGCGTGAGCGAGAGCGCACCCGCACACAGCAGTGCGGCGAACGTGCGTGAGGTGCGGCAATGACGAGGGAAGCGAATCATGAGTGCCTTCTGCGGCGCAGGATGCGTCCGCACGCTGGTCAGTGAATGATGTGAAGGATGCGGATCATGGGCGGACGTCCCGCTGCGGTGGCACGCACGAGCACCGTGCCCGCGGGCAGGTCCTGCACGTCCACCTGTATCTCGTGCCGCCCCGCCACGCGGAAGCCGTCTGCGACCGTGCCCAGCGTGCGGCCGAGCAGGTCGAGCAGCTCGATGCGCACAACCGACGCCGCGTCGAGTTCGAACGTGACAATCGCCCGGGTGCGTACGGGATGGGGATGCACCGCGAGCGAGAGGACGGAGGCGATGGGCGCGTCGATGCCTGTCACGCGCACAGTGGTGAAGCGGCGCGCGGTGCTCCATGCGCTCATGCCCTCGTCGTTGCGCGCGGCGAGGCGCCAGAAGAAGGTCGCGCTGTCGGCGAGGGGACCCACGCTGCAGGTGGTCTGCGTGAGCACGGTGTCGACGACCAGCGACGTGAACGCGGCGTCGGTTGCGAGCTGCAGCAGATGTGTGTCGGCCCACGGTGACGGCTGCCATGCGAGCTCGGGAGAAAGCGGCTGCGACACCGCGCCGTCGGCGGGGGAAAGTGCCACGGGCACGTCGGGCACGCCGCGCGCGGTGGTGAACACCGAAGCGGGACTCCACGCCCCGACCCCGCTCGCACCGGCCGACCGCACGCGCCATGCGTATGCGGTGCCGCGTGCGAGGCTGCCGGCGGGATATGTCGTGTCGGTGAGAGCGTCTTTGTCGAGCACGACGGTCGCGAAGCTCTCGTCACGCGCAAGCTGCAGATGATAGCGTAACGCGTTGGGCACACGGGACCAGCGCAACACGCCGCCCTGCTGCACGACATGCGTCGCCTCGTGCGCGGGCACGAGCAGCAGCGGGGGAGGCGGCGCACCGTCGTCGGTGGTGAAGCTCCAGGCAGCGGACCAGAGTCCCTCGCCCACGCTGTTGCGGCCGAGTACGCGCCAGTAGTAGGTGGTGAGGGGGTCGAGAGCCGTGATCTGCCGTGACGTGCCGGCGATCAGGTCGATGTCCATCAGCACCGGAAAGAACGCGGCGCTCTTCGCCACCTGCACGCGGTAGGTGACGGCAGCGTCGGCAGGATTCCACCGCAGCAGCGCCGTCGTCGGCACGCTGGCGACGCCGTTGGTTGGAATCAACAGCAGCGGAGGCGGCGGCACGCGCAGCCAAGTGGTGAAGCGGCGGACCTCGCTCCAGGGACCGACGTCATAAATGCCGCGGCCGCGCACGCGCCAGTAGTAGGTGCGCATCGCGCGCAGTGCGCCGACCGTCACGTAGATGCGCGGTATCTCGGTCACCTCGCGCTGCAGCGTGTCGAAGCTCGGCGAGAACGAGAGCTGCAGATCGAAGGTCACCGCACCCTTCGCGCTGTTCCACGAGAACGGCGCCTCGGTCGGGATGTCGGTCGCACCGTCCTGCGGCGCGTTCAGCACCGGCGCTTCGGGACGCGGCACGGCGAGACGGAACCATCGGACGTAGCTCCACGGCCCGGGCACCGATCCCACAACGGCGCGTACACGCCAGTAGTACCGGTTGTTGTTGACGAGCAGCGGCAGATGCGCGGTTTCGTGCAGGTCCGTCGTGTCGTTGTCGATGACTGTGAACGTCGAATCGCGCGAGACCTGCACGTCGTAGGTGACGCCAGTGCCGGCCTTCGTCCACATCAGATTCAGCGTGCCCTTGTCGACCACGGCGCCGGGAGCCGGCAGTTCGAGCACCACCCGCTTCACACGCGTGGGATACATCGCGCTGTCGGCAACCAGCACTCCGCTGCCCTCGGTACCCACGTACACGCTGCCGTGATAGTCGACGACCATCGAGGTGAGCGGCCGGCCGGTCAGACCGTTCGACCGCGCCATCCACGTTGCACCGCCGTCGTCGGAGCGGTACACCGCGCTCTGCTCGTAGGCTGCGAACACGCGTCCCGCCGTGCCGCCGGCCGCGAGCGCGACGATGCGTCCCGGTGCGGGCCGCGTGCGCCCCTCCCACGTCGCCCCCGCGTCGGTCGAGCGCAGCAGCGCCGATGGCAATGCTGCGTACACGGTGCCGAACGCGTCGGCTGCGAGTGCGACGATGGCGGAGCCTGCGGCGGGATGCGTTGCGATCCAGCCCTGGCCCGAGGTGTCCCACCGGTACAATCCTCCGGAAGCCGAGCCCGCAACGATCGTCCCGTCGGGAAGCGCGACGATCCCGGTGACGAGCAGATCGAGGAGCCCCTCCTCGTGCAGGGTCCAGTCCACACCCCGGTTCGTGCTGCGCGCCACGCCGCGTCCCGCCGTGGCCGCCCAGACCGTGCCCACGTCGTCGACGGCAAATGCGCTCACGCGCACGTCGACGGGGATGTGCCTGGCCTGCCACTGCGCACCGGTGTTCGTCGATGCGAACACGCGTCCGCTGTCGCCGCCGAGATACCATCCGTCGTCGCCCATGCCGAGCGCGCCGGTGCGGGCGGCGTGGAAGTTCGGGTCGGGATTCACGAGGGTCCAGGACCCGCGGTTGTAGGTCGTGACGTCGAGCGCATGTGCGCGCGTGATCGCGTAGATGCGTTCGGTCTGGTCGCTTGCGGCGAGGGCCTCGACCCTGCTGGCCGAGAGCGTGCCTGTGGCCCACGACCATGCGTCCTGTCGATAGCGCGCTGCGAGTCCCGCATCCTCGAAGCCCGCCGCCGCATAATCGAGGTTCGTGCGCAGTAGCAGTGCGCGCACGGGGTGCAGCTGCGCACCCGACCGCATCCATCCGTTGCGGGTGGAGTCGAGCTGCCAGATGCCCGCGTCGGTGCCGGCAAGCACGGGCCTGCGGCCGAAGGCGGCGAGCGCTGTGACGGGAAGTGGCAGCGGTGACCCGACTTCAAGCCACGAAGCGCCTTCGTCGGTGCTGCGCCAGATCGTCGCGCGGACCGATGCGTACACGCCCAGCGAATCGGCTGCGACAAAGCTGGTCGGCTGGCTGGAGAATCCGCGCGCGAACCAGGTCGCCCCGTGGTCGGTCGAACGCATGATGCCCGACACCGTGGCGGCGTAGAGCGACCGTTGCGCGTCCTCGGCAAGCGCGGTGACGCGTCCCGACGCGAGCGACGACGGTTTCCACGTCGCGCCGCTGTCAGCGGATGTGTACACGCCCGTGCCTGCAGTGGCCGCGACGAGCATCGAACCCGCGCGCTCGAGTGCGAGCACGGGGGCCGCGCCGGGCAGTACCGAGGGGATCCAGGTCCACCCCGTGTCATCGCTGCGGTAGAGTCCGCGCTCGCTGGCCGCGATGATGCGCTGCGCCGACCACGCCAGCACGGCGCGCACCGAATCGCCCGCAGGCAGCGGGGCGGCGTAGCGGCTCGTGGTGTTCATGTAGATCGAGCTGGTCGACACCACACCCGTGCCCACGCTCCCGAGCCAGTATCGGTTGCTGGCCGTGTCGTGCGTGATCGTCAGAATCGTCGCGCCGCGCGGACCATTCATCCGGTTCCAGTTCTGCGCCCCGGCCGTGCCGGCGAGCGCTGCGAGCATGAGAAGGGAAACGAAAAGCCGACGCGCGATGGTCATGGGAACTCCGGTCTTACAATCGAAGGAAGAGATGGGCCGGTGCGGGACGAGTGTCGAGGGATGGCCGCAGCTGGTACAGTCCCGGCGGCAGTGCCCCCGCATCCACCGGCAACGCGTGACGTCCCGGCGGAAGCATTCCGTCGTGCAGCACGCCGACCTGACGGCCGAGGGCGTCGACGATGACGAGACGAAGGTGCGTGTATCGTTGCAATGTCACGATCGCGACGGACCTTGTCAAGACCGGATGCGGGTGCAGCTCGATCGCGAACGGCGCAATGCGCGAGCCGGCATCCACCCCGGTCGTCGAGGCGGTTGTGAAGCTGCGTGCTGCGCTCCATGCTGTCGTGTCTTCGTCGGTGCGCGCACGCACGCGCCACATATGTCGGCGCGACGCGGCGAGCGGGGGAGTGAGCCACGTGGTCGCCTGTGTGGTCGTGTCGGCGACAATCACGCTGAACGCGTCGTCTTCGGCGACCGCGACGTCGTACTCTTCCACGGCGGCGGAGGCTTCCCATGCGAGTGCGATGCGCAGGGGCAGGCCCGATGCCGTGTCGTGGGGAGCGATGAGACGGGGCACGAGCGGCACCGTCTTCTTTGTACGGAACGGGCGGATCGCCGACCAGGCGCCCGCTCCGCTTGTGCCCGTTGCACGCACGCGCCACCAATGCCAGATGCCGGGTGCGAGGTACGGGAGCGTGAAGGTTGTGTCGACGAGGGCGGTTTGGTTGAGGACGATCGTGCCGAACCTGTCATCCGTTGCGACCTGCAGCTCGTAGCGCAACGCGCGCGCGTCGCGATTCCAGACAAGCGCGTCGCGGGTGATGCGCATCGCACCTGAATCCGGCGCGACGAGCGTGATCGCCGCGGGCTTGCCGTCGTCGGTCACGAAGTTCCACGCGCTGGCCCAGAGTCCCTCGCCGAGGCTGTTGCGCCCGAGTACGCGCCAGTAGTAGCGCGTGGCGGGAACCAGATCGCGCAGCTGCAGCGAGGTCGCGGTGATGCCGGCTGTGTCGAGATGCATCGGGTAGAATCCCGGCAGGGTCGAGACCTGCACGCGATAGTCGATCGCGCTGTTCGAGGGCAGCCACATGAGCATGACCGTTGTCGGCACCTGCGTCACGCCATTGCCTGGCTGCCGCAGCGCGGGCGGCGAGGGCACGCGGATCTGGGTGTGGAAGCGATACACGGCGCTCCATGGACCCGGCCCATACGTATTCACGCCGCGCACGCGCCAGTAGTAGGTGCCGTTGTAGTCCATGCCCGAGAGTCCCGTCGCCATGGTCTTCACATGCTCCGCCTGTGCGACGATCGTCGTGAAGCTCACCGACGTCGCGACCTGGATTTCGAACTCCTCGGTGAAGGCGCCGGCATCCCACTTGAACAGGTGGTTGCGGGGAATGTTGGTCGCATCGTCGTCGGGATCGAGCAGGCCGGGTGCCTCCGGCGTCGGCACGTCGATCACGAAGCTCCGCACCAGCGACCACGGTGTTGCGAGCGGCGAGGTCAGTCCGCGCACCCGCCAGAAGTACCGCCCGCCGTTGGCGAGTCCCTGCGGCATGAACGCCCCGCCGGTCGTATCAACATCGCGCACCTTGTTCTGGAACAGCGAATCGCGCGCGATCTGTACCTGATAGCGCGGCGCACCCATCGTCTCCCAGGTCAGACGTATCACGCCCTTGTCGTACCTGGCGCCGTCGGCGGGATTCAGCAGACGTACGCGCGGCTGCGGCAGCGCACCGATGACCGAATCTGATATCAGCACACCCGCGGTCGTGCCGACGAACAGACGACCCCACCGCTGCTCGCCGAAGCACGTCACCGTCTGCGAGCGCAGTCCCTCGCTCTCGCGCGTCCACGTCGCGCCGCTGTCGCGCGACACCATGATCGCCCCGCGCGTGCCGCCCGCTAGCATCATGCCCTCGAGCGTGATGTGCAGCGCGGTGACGGGGGATGTCGGTGCGGGGATGCTGCTCCACGTGACACCGTTGTTCGTGGTGCGTATCAGCACGCTCCCTGCGGAAGCCAGTGCGAGTCCGTTGCGCTGTGCGGCGATGTGCTCGACACGGCGTCCCGCGCTGATGGGCACCTGGTACCAGTTCAGTCCGTCGGCCGTGCCCGAGAGCAGTCCCGTGGGTGTGCCGGCGAGGATGCGTCCGCTGGGAAGTGCGCCGACGCAGAGGATGTCGTCGTCGACACCGGTCGGGTGCAGCGTCCACCGCAATCCCAGATCATTCGAACGCGCGATGCCGAGTCCGTCGGTGGCCGCGCAGACGAAGCCGTTTTCGTCCATGACAAAGGGACCCGTGCGGAATCCCCGCGAAATCATGATCGGGATCCAGGTCTTGCCCTCGTTGCTGCTGCGCAGCACGGTGCCGTCGGTCGTGCCGACGAGTTGCACGTCGTCGTGCATGAATACCGCATGTGCGCCCGCTGCGCGGAGGATGGTGTCGGGTTTGGCGATGTTGTAGCTGCCGTGGTTGAGGTTCAGGGCGGGGAATCCCGCAGGGGCGAGCTGCACCGAGGTGCCCGAGCGCGGCTCGAAGCACATGGAAGTGGCATGCGTGACGGGAACGGGATTCCATTCCAGTGCGATGGTGGTCTGGGCGGGAGAGCCGATCCACGCACCCCCTATCGTCTCGAACCAGACGCGGGCGTTCCATGAACCGGCACCGCCGGGAGTGATGGCATGGACGCGGTAGGGTACGTTGCCGATGGCCTGCCAGGAGGCGCCGCTGTTTCTCGAGATGTGGACGCCGCGCTCGCATCCTGCCGCGAGCAGCGTGTCCTGATAGAACGCGAGCACGTGGACGGGGGAACCGGGCTGGGCCGCTGTCGGCTGCCAGTCCGTTGCTGCTGCCGCACGTTGTACGATTCCGGTCGGAGTTGCGGCGAACATGGTTCCCGTGCGATCGATGGCGAGCGCGCTGATGCGCGTGGCCGAGAGCGTTGCCGTGTACCAGGTTCCGGAGAGTTCGTTGTAGAGCTGCAGTCCGTCGTCGGTGGCGGCGTGGATGCGCTGTGTGAGATCACTCACAAAGGCGTGCACCGGCCGGGTGCTGCCGTTCATCCGCTGCCAGGTCGCGCCGCTGTCGAGCGAGCGGTACGTGCCGTCGCGGGTGCCGGCCAGCAGCATTGCATTGCTGCGCCAGAGCACCTGCACGGGGGATGCTGCCGGCGACATGGTTGCCCGCAGCCAGGTGTCGCCGCTGTCGCGGGAGTAGAAGAGTCCCGAGTCCGATGCCGCCAGCACCGTGCGCCGCGACCACGGAAGCACGGCATGCACGGAGTCGCCCGCGAGCATGCCGGCGGGTTCCCAGTACAGATCGCCGGGGAGGCCGAGACCGCCGTGGTCTCCGTGCGTGCGGAAGACGCCGCCGCCGAGCGTGCCGACATACAGGCGGTCGCCGTCGGGAGTGAGTGCTGCGCTCAGCACCGTTCCGCCGGTGGGCGACGTCCACCGGTCAACGGACCAGCGGATCTGCGATGAGGTGATGGGGGGGGTGGCGAGGATGAGTGCGATCACGCACAACAGGGAGCGACGGATCATGGCGACCTCGGGAAGGTGCGGAACAGGTATCGTGGAAGACAACCAGCGTTGCCGCTTCCTGACAGATCGGTGGAACGATCGGTGGAACGGTCGGTGGACGCCCTCGTCCGTCCTCCCGGTTACGGCGTCAGCGCCGTATCGATGTGTGTCGCATCCCACGCAAGCACGACCACACCCAGCGTGATCTCATGATTGCGAACCGGGACGATCACGCGAATCTTCCCCTTCAGATTCTCGTCAACCAGTATCACATCCAGCTTCGAGGTCAGATCACGAAACATCGCCGATGCCGACGTGCCTTCGAGCGGACTGTTGGTCGCCACCAGCACCTTCCCGTCATTGCGGATCAGCGACAGATCCTCCACATGATCGAATTCCTTGGCATGCCGGAACATCGCACGCACAGCTCCGAAATCTCCGCTGCGCATCGCGGGTGTCACCTGCCGGCCGATGAACGAACCCGCCAGCGTGAGCATCGACTTCGCTTCTTCGATCACAAATCCCCGCGCAGCACTGCGCAGCCGCGCCTCCCGTTCGGCAGCGTCCGCCTCCCGGGCACGGTCGCCGAAGAACTTCCAGACGGCGAGCACCACGCAGAGCGCGGCCAGCATCCAGATGCCGGCTCGCTTGAGGGTGTGGACGAGCTGCGCCAGGCGTCCCTCGGGATGCGCGCGTCCAGCAGCTGGCTGGTCATGCGCCCCGTGTGCTGCATGCAGAGGAGGTTTCCCATGGTCGGGGGCGGTCGGGTGGGGATCGTGCTCGGTCATGCTGGCTGCTCGTGTGAATGTGGATGTGTGGAAGGAGGTCCGTCTATGGTCATCCCATATCTGTGTTTCATGCTGCCGTTCCCTCGCACATCGCGTCTCCCTCGAACACGCGACGCGCCGTGGCGAGCTGCTCGAGCGTGCCGATCAGCATCACGATGTCGCCGGATTCGAAGCGCAGTTCGCCGCCGGGATTCGAATGGAAGGCCTCACCGCGCTGCACGGTCAGTACGGTGGCACCTGTCGTGCGCCGCAGGTTCAGCGCGGCCAGCGTGCATCCCGCAGCGGCCGCAGCCGCGTCGACACGCACGTGCGTCACGTCGATGTCCGGAATGGTGATGCCACTGCCCGCGCGCACAGGGGCCTCGGGACGCCGCAGCATCTGGTAGCCGTCGGCGCGAATCTCCGCGGCGAAGACGTCGATGTCGGTCTCGGGCACGAAGTAGCGCCGCAGCACGCGCGTGAAGATCTCGACCGAGGTCTCGAACTCCTCGGGAATCACCTCGTCGGCACCGAGTTTCTGCAGCGGCGGCACCTCCTGCGTGTAGCGCGTGCGGGCGATCAGGTGCGCCATGGGATTGAGGGTGTGCACGCGCTCGACGATGCGACGTGTCGCCGCCGCGTCGCTGATCGCCACGACCACCACGCGCGCACGCATCACGCCCACGTGCGCCAGCACGGCGTCGCTCGATGCGTCGCCGTAGATGATCGGTTCACCATGTGCCGACTCCTCGCGCACCGTGCGGGCATTCAGTTCGGTGATGATGTAGGGGATGCCGGCGGATCGCGCCGTGCGTGCCAGATTGCGGCCGTTGACACCATACCCGATGATGATCAGATGGTCCTGCAGCGGGGAAGCCTCCTCCGGCGCCGGCTCCGCTGTCGTGCGTGCAGGCATCCTTCCCGCCAGTCGCGGGGCCAGCGCGATCAGCGAGGGCGTGGCCGCAAGCGAAAGAATCGAGGCCGCAAGGAAGACCTGATATGTGCCCTGGTCGAGCAGTCCGGCCGTCAACCCGATCTTCGAGAGAATGAAGCTGAACTCGCCGATCTGCGCGAGCGACACGCCTACGAGCACGGCCGTGCGCAGCGGAAGCCGCAGCAGCGCGGCGGCAGTGCCCGCCGCCAGCGTCTTGAACACGATTACCCCCGCGGTCACCGCCAGCACCGCCAGCGGCGATTCGACGAGAATGCTCGGATTGAAGAGCATCCCGATCGATACGAAAAAGAAACTCGTGAACACATCACGGAAAGGCAGGATGTTCCCCAGCGCATGATGGCTGTATTCCGATTCCGAGATGATCAGTCCCGCAAGAAACGCACCCAGCGCCAGCGACAACCCGAGTTCGGAAGTGCCCCACGCGATCGCGAAACAGAGCAGCACGATCGTGATCAGAAACAGCTCGCGCACCCGGGTCTTCGCCACAAGGTACAGCAGGCGCGGTACCACGACGCGCGCCGCGACGATCACACCCGCCACGAGCACCAGTCCCTTCCCCAGCATGATCAGCAGCGCCTCGATGCCGTCGCCCTCGCCGCCGGCGAGCAGCGGCACGACGAGCATCATCGGCACGACGGTGATGTCCTGGAAGATGAGGATGCCGAGAATCGTGCGTCCCTGCGGCGTGTCGGTCTCCGCCCGGTCCTGCAGCACCTTGAGCACGATCGCCGTGCTGCTGAGCGCCGCGATGAAGCCGTAGAAGACCCCCGTGCGCCAGGCCACGCCGACCGTGATGGCCAGCACGGCCGTGATCGCAAGCGTGAGGCCGGTCTGCATCGCACCGCCGCCGAGCACCGCGCCGCGGATGCGGACGAGGTCGCGGAGCGAGTACTCGAGTCCGATCGTGAAGAGTAGAAGGATCACACCGATCTCGGCGAAAGCCTCCACGTCGTCGGGACTTCGGATGGCGCCGAAGACTGCGGGACCAGCCAGCACGCCCGTCAGCAGCAACCCAACGATCGGGGGAAGCCGCAGTCGCGAGAACACGAGCACCACGCCCACGGTGAGGGCGAGGATGACCAGGAGGTTGGCGAGCAGTGGGATGTGAGGCATGGGCGGCTTCCGATCGAGGCAAAATAGACGGCACGCCGTATTTTCAAAACCGTGAATACGGATAGGGGATATCCTCCTCTTGTACAAGCGCTCCCGTCGTGCTAACTTCCTGCCTGTTGCAATCGACACATGATCCGCACCTCCCACCGGCAGTCATCCCCATCCGACGGCGACGTGCTTCGTGCATGGATCGTGCTCGCCTCACTTGGAACCGTACATCCCCACACCATTCAACCAAGGTGCTATGGCAACGTTGACGCGTTTTCTCACTTCGACGATCCTGAGCAAGGTGGTCATGGCGGCGACGGGACTGATCCTCGTCCTGTTCCTGCTCGGTCACATGTCCGGGAATCTGCAGATGTTTGCAGGCCAGGACAAGATGAACAACTATGCCGTCTTCCTGCAGGGACTCGGCAGTGCGCTGTGGTTCATCCGTCTCTTCCTCTTCGTCTGTCTCGTGCTGCACGTCTGGACTTCGATCCGGCTCAAGCTGCTCAACCTCGAGGCACGTCCCGTCAAGTACGTGCAGAAAAACTGGGTGCGTGCATCCCTCTCGTCGCGGACGATGATGTGGACCGGCGCCTTGATCTTCTTCTTCCTGCTCTACCATCTGCTGCACTTCACGCTTGGCGCGGTTGCGGCCGAGGGCTACGGCGCGCTCGATGCCGCCGGTCGGCATGACGTCTACAACATGGTGATCGCCAGCTACAAGGTGCCCGTCATCTCGATCACCTACATCATTGCCATGCTGCTGCTCGGCTTCCATCTCAATCATGCGATCGCCAGCATGTTCCAGACACTCGGCGTGAACCATCCCCGTTACAACGGCCTCATCCAGAAGGGCGGTGCCGTTCTTTCCATCATCATTGTGGCCGGTTTCCTTTCGATCCCCTTCGGCGTGCTTGCGGGATTGATCCGACCGGTCGCGGGAGTCTGATCATGACCCTCGATTCCAGAATTCCTTCCGGACCGCTCGCAGACAAGTGGGATCGCCATCGCTTCGAGATGAAGCTGGTGAATCCCGCCAACAAGCGCAAGTATTCGGTCATCGTCGTCGGGACGGGACTCGCCGGCGCCTCGGCCGCGGCCACGCTCGCCGAACTCGGCTACCAGGTCGATGCCTTTGCGTATCAGGACAGTCCCCGCCGGGCACACAGCATCGCGGCACAGGGCGGCATCAACGCCGCCAAGAACTATCAGAACGACGGCGACAGCAACTGGCGTCTCTTCTACGACACGATCAAGGGCGGCGACTTCCGCGCCCGCGAGGGCAACGTCTACCGGCTCGCGCAGGTCAGCGGTGCGATCATCGACCAGTGCGTGGCGCAGGGCGTGCCCTTCGCCCGCGAATACGGCGGCTACCTCGACAATCGCAGCTTCGGTGGTGCGCAGGTGTCCCGCACCTTCTACGCGCGTGGCCAGACGGGACAGCAGCTGCTGCTCGGCGCCTATTCGGCGATGATGCGCCAGGTCGGTCTCGGCACGGTCAAGCTTCACGCTCGCTCCGAGATGCTCGACATCGTCATCGTCGACGGACACGCGCGCGGCATCATCACACGCGACCTCGTGACTGGCAAGATCGAGAGCTGGGCAGCCGATGCCGTCATTCTCGCGACCGGCGGCTACGCGAATGTCTTCTTCCTCTCGACCAACGCGATCGCCTGCAACGTGACCGCGACCTATCGCGCGTACAAGAAGGGTGCGGCCTTCGCCAATCCCTGCTACACGCAGATCCATCCCACCTGCATTCCCGTCAGCGGCGACCATCAGAGCAAGCTCACGCTCATGTCGGAGAGCCTGCGCAACGACGGTCGCATCTGGGTGCCGAAGAAGGTCGGCGAGACCCGGCAGCCCGATCAAATTCCCGAGGAGGATCGCGACTACTACCTCGAGCGCAAGTATCCCAGCTTCGGAAACCTCTCCCCGCGCGACATCAGCTCGCGCAGCGCCAAGGAAGTCTGCGACGAGGGCCGCGGCGTCGGCACCTCGGGCTACGGCGTCTACCTCGACTTCGCCGATTCGATCAAACGCCTCGGCCGCAAGGTGATCGAAGAGCGCTACGGTAACCTCTTCGAGATGTACGAACGCATCACCGACGAGAATCCCTACCAGGTGCCGATGCGCATCTATCCCGCCGCGCATTACACCATGGGCGGACTCTGGGTCGATTACAACCTCATGTCGAACGTTCCCGGCCTGCACGTGCTCGGCGAGGCGAACTTCTCTGATCACGGTGCGAACCGTCTCGGTGCGAGTGCCCTCATGCAGGGTCTGGCGGATGGATACTTCGTGATTCCGTACACCATCGGGCACTACTTCGCCACGGCGAAGCAGCCGAAGGTGACCACCGACCATCCCGAATTCCGCAAGGCCGAAGCGGAAGCCTCCGACCGCATCAAGCACCTGCTGCGTCTGAAGGGCAAGCGCACGGTGGCCTCGATTCACCGCGAGCTGGGCAAGCTGATGTGGGACAATTGCGGCATGGCCCGCAGCGAGCAGAGTCTCAAACACGCGCTCGAGGTGATTCCCTCCCTGCGCGACGAATTCTGGAACAACGCCATCGTCGTCGGTGAGAACGAGAACCTGAACATCGCCCTCGAGCGGGCCGGTCGCGTGGCCGACTTCCTCGAATTCGCCGAACTGCTCTGCCATGATGCGCTCGATCGCAAGGAGAGCTGCGGCGGACACTTCCGCACCGAATACCAGACCGAAGACGGCGAAGCCCTGCGCAACGACGACGACTACGCGTACGTCGCCGCGTGGGAGTACACCGGCGTCGGCTCATCCCCCATCCTCCACAAGGAACAACTCGAGTTCGAAAACGTGGAACTGCAGACAAGGAGCTACAAGTGATGAACCTGACCCTGCATGTCTGGAGACAGAAGAGCGCCCACGACAGCGGACGCATGGTGACCTACACCGCCAAGGGCATCAGCGAGGACATGTCGTTCCTCGAAATGCTCGACACGGTCAACGAGGATCTCATGCTCAATGGCGAGGAGCCCATTGCCTTCGACCACGACTGTCGCGAGGGTATCTGCGGCGCGTGTTCGCTGACCGTCAACGGTACACCGCACGGACCCGAAAAAGCCACCACGATCTGCCAGTTGCACATGCGCAAGTTCAAGGATGGCGACACCATCTACATCGAACCGTGGCGTGCACGGGCATTCCCGGTGATTCGTGACCTCGTCACCGACCGTTCGGCCTTCGACCGCATCATGGCGGCCGGTGGATTCGTGTCCGCGCGAACGGGCGGCGTGCCCGATGCCAACGCGATTCCCATCTCGAAAATCGCGGCCGACAAGGCAATGGACTACGCCGCCTGCATCGGTTGCGGAGCCTGTGTGGCGGCCTGCAAGAACAGCTCGGCAATGCTGTTCGTCGGTGCGAAGGTGTCGCAGTACGCACAGCTTCCGCAGGGACAGCCCGAGCGTGCCACGCGCGTGATGAACATGGTCGCGAAGATGGACGAAGAGGGCTTCGGATCCTGCACCAACCTCTACGAGTGCGAGGCTGTGTGTCCCAAGAGCATCAGCGTGGCGGGCATCGCCCAGATGAACCGCGATCTGCTGAAAGCGTCGCTGACCTTCGTCGAGGCAAACGACTCCAGCGGCTTCTGACGGGAGGACGGACGCCCTCGTGCGGGGGGGCCCCCCCCCCCCCCCCCCCCCCCCCCCCCGCGGGG
>JAEYUG010000061.1 GCA_023432805.1 Bacteroidota bacterium
CCCCCCATCCTAATTCACAACCAAAAAAGTCCCCCCCCTACGGCAAGCGGGACGGCACGGGAACGACGAGGCGCGCGGGGGACTTACTTGCGCACCACCGCGATGCCGTGGATCACAGTGCGAAGCGAGATCGAACGGATGTGCTCGAGGGTTTCGAGGTTGTACCACTTCAGCATGTCGGCGGCGATGTACGCGGTCTTGCCGTCGGAGGTCACCGAAATGCCGCGATCGCAGACACCGGAGTTGAACAGCTTGATGTACTCGTTCTTCGAGGTCTCGAGCACGTTGATGCCGTCGACTTCCTTCTGGAGGTCCACCTTGTGGTTGATCACGAACGCGTATTTGCCGTCATGGCTCATCACGACGTCCTTCTGCGTACCGGTCTTGTATTTCGGGGTCGGGATCTCAGCCACGGTCTTGTAGTCGTCGGTCGAGACGACCTGCAGACGGTTGGCATCGCCGTAGGTGATGTAGGCGCGGGCGGTGGTGGGATTGCAGGCCATTCCAGTGACCTTCGCTGCGAGTCCCTTGATCGGCGTCACGCTGCCGAGCTTCGCGTAGGTCTCGACGTCGTAGGCCGTCACACCCTCGCCCTTGTTGGCGACGAAGATCTTTTTGCCGTCATGCGACACGGAGACCGCGCTGATGTTCTTTCCGGCATCGAACTGACCGATGATGAGCTCCTTCTGCGTGTCGATCACGTAGACGCGCAGTTCCTCGTTGTTCTCCGACCGCTCGGCCACGTAGACGCGCAGTCCGTCATGGCTGCGACAGAGCACCCCCGCCCAGATGTTGCGACGGTTCACCGGAAGCCGCAGCACCTGCGAGACACGGCTCTCGGCCAGATCGACGATCGAGACGGTGACCTCGCCCGTGTTGCTCACGTACAACTTCGTGTTGTCGGCGTTGAGCGCAACCATGTCGGGATTGCGACCGACCTGGATGCGGCGGATCAGCTTGTTCTGGGCGGGATCGACCACGCCGAGGTTGTTCTCTTCGTAGAGGGCGGCATAGACCAGATCGGTCTGTGCCAGTGCGGCCGCCGCCGGCACGAAACATGCCACCGCGGCAATGACGAGCAGAATAGGAATGAAACGTTGCATGTGCGGAATGCGAATTGGGAGGGAAAGGACTATGCTATCTGCAATGCTAGCAAACGATGTCGATCGAATCAAGAACATCGATGAAGAATCGGCGTTCCGACGACACCCGCCGGTCGGATTCGGCACCTCGCCGCCCAGCCGGGGGAAGAATTCGTACCCTGCCGTGACAACGGGTGAACTTTCGATGCAGTTTTACGTTGTAGCAACAACGTCCGTTCCACACCGCTTCCCGCAGACCCGACACCCATGCGCGTCTTCTTTCCCGTCATCTTCTCCATGGTGCTCATCGCCATCCTCAGCACCGCCGAAATTCTCCTGCTCCGTGCGCTGCATCGGGACTGGTGGCAGCGCCGCTGGGTCCGACGTGCGTCGTGGAGCGTCCCCACGCTCGGCACCATTTCCCTTTCCCTCTGGGCGCTCGGCATCGCCCTCGGCAGCACCCTCGTCGGCGCGATCGGGGCGACCGGCACCTCGATCGTCTTCGTGATCGGCGCCGCCCTCATGCTCGGCCTTCCGCTCTCGGGCGTCCTGCATGTGATTGCAGGATGGATGCACCGACGCCGCAGCCGTGCACGGAGCGTGCTCGTCGCAGACCTCCCCGTGGAAGCCTCCCGGCGCCGCCTGCTCACCACCGCGGCCGCCGCATTTCCCGTGGCCGCACTCACCGCCGGTGGAACGGGGCTGCTCAACGGACTCGATGACGTGCGTGTGCACAACGTGCCGCTGTTGTTTCCGGATCTGCACCAGGATCTCGAGGGACTCCGGATCGCGCACATCAGCGACGTGCATGTCGGACTCGCCCTCGGCCTTCCCGATCTCGAACGCATGGCCGAGCAGACCGCCCGTGCGAAGCCCGACCTCGTGCTGATCACCGGCGATTTTGCCGATGACACCGACGCCTATCCCGACGCATTGAAACTTGCCGCGGCCATCGCTCCGCGACTCGGCGTCTTCGCCTCGATCGGAAATCACGAGTACTTCCGCGGCATCGACGAGATCTTCCGAGCCTATGAGCGCGGACCGGTCCCCCTCCTTCTCGACAGCGGAGCCGCTGTCCAGGTCGGCGAAGCGACGCTCTGGCTCGCCGGAGCCGACGATCCCCGGTCCCTCTCACGCATGGCGCCCGGCTTCTTCCCCCGCACACTCGAACGTTCGCTGCGCGATGCGCCGTCGGATGCGTTCATCATCTCGCTCAGTCACCGTCCCGAGAGTTTCCCCGATGCTGCGCGACTGGGGATTCCCCTCACGCTCGCGGGTCACACCCACGGTGGCCAGATCGGCTTCGCGGGTCGCAGCATTGTCGAATACATCCTTCCCTCGAAATATATGTGGGGACAGTACCGCCTCGACGGTTCGCAGCTCTATGTGTCGGCCGGGGCCGGGCACTGGTTCCCCTTCCGTCTGGGCGTCCCTGCCGAGATTCCCATCTACACCCTCACGCGCCACGCCTGAGCGGCACTAGCGCAGCGCCGCACCGACCCAGCGCACGAGCGGCTCGACCGCACGCATATGCCGTTCGATCACGTCTGCGAAATCATCGTTGACGGCCGACTCGGGCGGAAACGACGCCCAGCTGAAAAACTGCCTGCGACGGAGCAGTTCCGCATCGGGGTGCTCCTTGTCGTACCCCTGCGGCACACGCGCATACAAATCACCCATCAGACCGCCGAACATCTTGTCGAATGCCTTGTTGGCCAGGATCTGCCTGAGGCCGCTCGCGTCGCGATCGACTGCGATGCGCAGCTTCTTGATCTGATCCCCCATGGGGGCATACAATCCGCCACCCACACCTGCCTCCTCGGTCGTGACGTGCAGGTAGAAGCAGGGATCGGTCTTCCGGTCGAAACCGTTGAAGGTGAATGACGCGGCGACACTGACTTTGTAGGGACTCTTGTCCTGCGAAAACCGCACATCACGATGGATGCGGAAGATGCTCCGCTTCGGATCGACGACGAGATCCGGAATGGATTTCCGGAGATTTTCGCCGAGCGTGCCCAGCAGGAGTTCCATCGGATACCGCACCGAATCTTCATACCGCTGTTTGTTCGCGGTAAACCACTCGCGCGTGTTGTTGCGGTCGAGCTCGCGGAGAAACTGCAGCAGATCTTCGGTGAATCCGCCAAAAGGTGGATGATCCTCCACCTCGAAGGGATTCGCAAATTTGGCCATGAGGAGCTCCTTGATGGGTGCGTGAAGCAATGCTGTCAGAATTCGACTGGATCCCGCTGGTTGTCTGATGTCGGGACGTGTAGTTTTCATCTCGGGAAGCACCGTGAGTATACGATGCCGCCCGATTCCGATCAATGGAGGCCGCGGCAATGCCGCCCCACGTGGATGCGGAACGGCGCCTGTCTCCTGCCGGCCTCGAACACGAGAAACGAACGATACCATGAACACACACGACACGAGCCGAATGCACAGTCCGCTTCCTGCTGTGATGACAGTCCAGCAGGCGCCGTTCCTTGTGTGAAATCCATCCCTTTTGCGGCTTGTCTCCTCCTCTGCTGGACCCCGCTGCGGGCGCAACCTGCCAGCTTCAGCCTCAGTGCCTCGCAGAGCTCAGTCTCCGACTGGAAGGAAGGCACACGCTCCTCGCTCGTGATCTCATCCTCCCTCCACGTGCAGATTGCACGAAAATGGGAGGATGTCGCTTTCAGCGCAACGGTCCGTGCCGCTCTCGGGGCCACACGTCAGCGCCTCGGAAACGCGACCGCGGCGGTGCTGCTCCCGACGGAAAATGAACTGTTCTCTGAAGCGACAGTCTCACGTCCGATGCACTGGCGGATCGATCCCTTCGTGTCGGCATCCGTGCGCACGCAGATCACCGAGTCGTTTCGCCTCGTCGGTACGAAATTC
Source organism: Bacteroidota bacterium (assembly GCA_023432805.1). Lineage (GTDB taxonomy): Bacteria > Bacteroidota > Ignavibacteria > SZUA-365 > SZUA-365 > JAEYUG01. The sequence goes on from JAEYUG010000061.1 coordinate 3,960, forward strand.
GTTCGCACTGCTGCGCTGCGTGATCCCATCACCACGATGCAGTCTGCGGGCTGCACGTGGGAGCACCGCCACGCCACGGGAACGGGAACACTGCGGGCGGGACTCGCGCTCAAGCAGATCCGTGCGTTGCACCATGTGACGCAAACAGACAATCCCCGAACGCGCGGCGTTCAGGAACGCTGGCGCAGCGAGGCGGGCATCGAGTTCGTGTACGATGCCGCGTTCAAACTCGACTCGCTGCTCTTCTGGCGCGGACGTATCACCACCTTCACCGCTGCCCACCAACTGGAGGATTCCATCATTCTCGTCGAAAACGAGTTCCGATATCGTATCTGGACCCTCTTCGGATGCGTGCTGACATTCCGCGTGCAGTATGACCCTGCGCGCAGTCGCACCGTGCAGTTCCAGCAGAACATCAGCGTCGGCCTCGTCCTCTGATAGGAGGACGGACGCCCTCGTCCACCAGTGACGAATGCTCTGGGAGGACGGTCGCCCTCGTCCGTCTTGGGAGGACGGACGCCCTCGTCCGTCAGAAAGGTCGGTGGACGCCTTCGTCCACCAGTGACGAATGCTCTGGGAGGACGGACGCCCTCGTCCGTCTTGACGAATGCTCCGTG